>CAYTWK010000018.1:11564-17251 GCA_964442095.1 uncultured Caulobacteraceae bacterium
TGTGAATAATGTAAAGTTAGGAACTTGGCTAATTAGGCCTTTTTCCTTTAGAGAATAGCCATATGCAACCAAGAGATCACTAATCGGGCGGCCTTCTTCAGATTGTTTGATTGAAATAGCCGTCGCTTTCGCATTGTTTGCCGCAGGTTTTGAAGGCGTGATTAATACATTAGCGGCAAGGCTATTCGGCATCAGTTTTGTAACTTTATATACGCCGCCATTCATCATGATTAATAGTGAAGGTTTCGACGTATCAAGACTAATACCATCTTTCAATTTGGCCGCAAAATTTTGCTCTATTTCATCAGCCTCAAAGCCATGGAACTTTATTTTAGATGTATCGTCAATCTGAAATTCCGTCTCACCAGTCGGCAATGAAGTGGTCGATTTAATTAGAACTTCTGTCTTTTTATCCGCGCCAAAGCCGCCCTTTAGATACATGTCCAAATCATCATTTAGCGCGACCGAAACTCTTACATCTTTGCCAACTAAACTTGGATCTTGAGCGACTTTTTTCGCCGTATCAATGGTTGCGATATTACTAAATAATTCGAGGATGGCATCAATCCCGCCATCGGTTTCAGCCGCCGGATATTGTTTCACCAAAGCATCAGTAATAACGCCTGCAAAATCACCACTTGTTCGAATTTCTTCAGGATTACGCTGACCTGACGGGTCAATCTTTGCCGCATCCATCTTAACATTTAAAACCAATCTGTTTTCAGTAAAAGCAGGAACTGCTTGTATGAAAATTGAAACCAGCAAAACAAGACTAGAAACTATTGCCATACCGACCATAGAAATTCCGAACCATTTAAAGCGGCTTTCGGCGCCATAACGCTTCTTTAGATTTGCTTTTATAGTATGGCGCGTAGCCTTATGGGTCGCATCAGTCATATTTTTCACGATATTTCTGCACAATTCGAAGTGCTATAATATTAAGAACAAGAGTGGCAAAGAACAGCACAAACCCAAGCGCAAATGCCGCATGTGTTTTAGGGCTGTCGTATTCCTGGTCGCCCGTAAGAAGGGTCACAATCTGCACAGTTACAGTTGTCATCATATCAAGTGGGTTTAGAGTCATATTCGCGTTTTGACCGGCGGCCATTGTCACAATCATGGTTTCGCCCAAGGCTTTGGAAACCCCAAGTAATATTGAACCAATTACACCAGGCAATGCCGCTGGTAGAATTACTCTGTTTATGGTTTCGGACTTGGTTGCGCCCATTGCATAGGAGCCGTCGCGCAATGCTTGCGGGACCGCATTAATAACGTCATCGGACAAAGAAGATATGAAAGGAATAATCATAATCCCCATAACCAGACCAGCCGCAAGAGCGCTTTGCGCCGAAGTTTCAAGACCAATCGCCTGACCCAAATCCCTAATCAAGGGCGCGACAAACAATAGCGCAAAAAAGCCAAAAACGACCGTGGGAATGCCGGCCAATAATTCAAGAAACGGCTTTATAATCTCCCGAGACCTCATCGAGGCATATTCGGATAGATAAATTGCCGAACCAAGGCCAATTGGAACTGCAATAATCATTGCTATAAGCATAATCATAAATGTGCCAAGGAAAAGAGGAACCGCGCCAAAAGAACCAGATTGACCCACTTGATCTGCGCGAATTGCAACTTGCGGCGACCAAGCTGTGCCAAACAAGAAGTCAATTGGACTATAAACGCTAAGGAATTTGAAAGTTTCAAATACCAATGACAATACAATGCCAAAAGTTGTCAAAATTGCAATTGAGGCTGATAAAATCATTATTGACTTAACAATAGTTTCAACATGATTGCGGGCACGAAAATCGGCGCGAATTTTTGTTTTGGCCCAAAAATACCCCGCCACACCAATCAATATCGCCAAAACAAAGCCGCCCAAAGCGATATAGCCATCAAGCGCACTTATAGCGCTACCAAGGGCTTCCACTTCTGGCGAAGCTTGGCTAACTTCGCCGCCAAAGGCGAATTTTTGCACATCTTGGAGGAAAAGCGCCAAATCATCGGAATTCATTGCTTTCACAGATTCAGGTAGGTTTTGCGATATATAGGAATTAGTGAAAACCGGACGCAAGACACCAGTCAGGATTAAAACAAAAAGCGCAGGCAAAACTATGGTTAGGACGCTGAACCAAGAATGATACATTGGTAGAGAGTGGAAGTTAGACCGCTTCTGTCCGATTGCCATTTTTGACATGGCGAAAGCAGTCTTGCGCGTATTAAAATAGGCAAATGTCGCAAATGACACTATTAAAATAGCCGCAAAAAGCAAAATCGGTAATTTTGATAATTCCACCACTTTCTAGTCCTCTTTTGCGCTTGATAAGTGCTAAAGTACACGCTTAAATGACATTTGAGTGACAGTTTTGTGACAAAGTTACCGATTATTCATTTTCAGGCATCGGCAAGCCAAAACTAAAAGCAGTCTTTTCGCCTACAATGCTTTCAACACATAATATTCCGTCATGGCGGGCGATAATGTGTTTGACAATCGCAAGCCCAAGCCCAGTTCCAGCAATTTCATTGCTTTGGGTTTCAATTCTATAGAACCTCTCACTAAGGCGCGGCATATTGCGCTTTTCAATGCCTTTTCCCTGATTCTCAATTCTAATAATCGCATATTTAATTGGCAAATTTGTTTGAATTGAAACAATTCGCATATGATTTGAATTTTTCCATTTTTCAATTGTCAGATTTGGAATTTCACTTTTATCGATTCCGGAATCAACAAAAACCTCAATGGCGGTATCCTTGCTTCGGTATTTAATGGCGTTCTCAAGAATATTTATTAAAACTTGTTGAATTTCATCTTCGTCAAAAATCGCAAAAATAGCGCTTTCGCTCTTGTGGACAATTATTTCGGCCATAGAGTCAGGATTGGCGGCCTTCACAGTTGAAATCATACTCTCAAGTGTTTCAACAAGGTTCAATACTGATTTTGGCTTTAAATGTTCGTTGAGTTCTATTTTGGTTAGAGACAAAATGTCATTGATAAGCCGGCCCATTCGATCAGCTTGCTTTTGCATAATCCCAAGAAACTTATCGCGCGCCTTTTCGTCATCGCGCGCGGGGCCATTTAAAGTCTCGATAAAGCCGCTTATCCCCGCTAATGGAGTGCGCAACTCATGGCCAACATTTGCAAGAAAATCAGCACGCATTTGCTCTGCGGAGCGAAGATTGGTTTCATCCAAAATTGCAATTATATAATTATAGATACCCGCGACCAAGAACGCCGAAATACTTATGTGATAATAGCGCAATTGCGGAAAATGTTCGATTAAATCAAATTCAATTCGCGATTTGTTTTCCACCACAATTTCTAGTGCATCTAAGATTTCTTGGGTTCTTATAAGAGTTTCAACCCGCGCGCCAATCGCAAATGTCGAATATTTCTTTCGCGCACTTGTATTGGCCAATAATATTCTTTGTTCTTTGTCTAAGATTATAATTGATTCCGAAATCGCATCGAATGCAGCACCAAAAAGCTCACTTGGTTGCGTGCTTGGGCCAGCTAGCTGAACATTCGCGGCCGGTTCAATAGCTTCAATCTCATCATCGTCAATAATTGCGGCACGATCGAGTAGGATAAAAAATGCGCGAACTAGAAAAAGCGAAAGGGCACACGAAATAGCAACCAAAAGCCAGACATAAATGGGAGTAATTCTTGCTATGCTCGCGCCAATCAAGGCCGCCAGCGCGGTCGCAATCAATAATTGCACAATAGTTATATTCTGGCCTTTAATTTGCATTTTTGCTCTTTGCCGAATACACGCCTAAAAAGCAATTATAAAAGCTGGACGTGGCTATTAATATGACTTTTCAAACTCAGGGCTATGCAAAAGTTTTTAGGCTTGCTTTCATTAAATTATTGTAATTCGATAAAAAATTCTTGTTTATCAATTATATAATGCTATTTGTCCAGAATGATTACGCTCGCACTACGCCTTAGCTATAAAAAATCTATTGGCACCTCGAATTCCGAAAGCGATCAGCACACTACTGAAAGTGAGGATAATGAAGGCGCGCAAACAACACAAAATGCAATTGATTTCATGACAAATTCGCAAAATTCAAGTCAAAAAAAGCAATAGTGTTTGGCAAAGCAAAAAAAATGCGCCAGAAATAAACTATGAAAAGCAAATTATCTATTTTTATTATTACTAAAAACGAAGAAGATCGATTGCCTAAGACTCTAGCTGCGATTTCCACGCTTTCTGATGACATCGTCATAATAGATTCTGGATCAACTGACCAAACTGAAAAAGTAGCCAAAGATTTTGGCGCACGATTCATTCACAATGATTGGCCTGGCTATGGGTTACAAAAGCAGTTTGGTGAAGATAATTGCAAAAACGACTGGCTTTTGAATATTGATGCTGACGAAGTCTTAAGCGAGGCTTTGGTTGCCGAAATTAAGGCAATAATGGATTCGCCGGCGCTCTCCCCTCAAGGTTTTGAAATCGGGATTGCCGAGGTCTTTCCATTTGAAGCCGAACCGAAGCCTTGGTCCTATGCTTTATGGCCGGTTCGGCTATATCACAAATCTATTGGCCGCTATAATCCATCGATTGTACACGATAGAGTTGACGTCAAAAGCGGGACAAAAATAACGCGACTTAGGGGTATTATCGCCCATTATTCTGTTAGGTCAATTGGCGATCAATTGGACAAACTAAACAAATATTCGGACGATCAAGCCCGCGACATGACCCAAAGGGGCAAAAAAATATCAAAGCTTCGGCTTTATCTAGAGTTTCCGATAGCATTTATAAAAGCCTATTTTGGCCGAAGGCACTTCCTTAGAGGCAGCTATGGTTTTATGAGCGCGATGAATTACGCTTTTTACCGATATTTACGAATCGCAAAGTATTTTGAAAACCACCTAAAGGCTCCAAAATAATGGGAAAATAGCATAATGCTGAACTAGGGCTTGACTCATGTGTTACAGTTTGGCAATGAGAAATTAGTGAAATTTGCCGCAAGGCACATTTCGCGGCGTTTCGGGGAGGAAGCGCCTTTACTTTTTGTCAATTCGTCGGGCACTCTATTTTGATTTGCCTGATTTGAGTTTTAGACAGCCGCGCTTAATTGCGCGGCTTTTTTTTGGCAGTATTAAATTATTCGGTATTTTAAGCCAGAAAAGCCTATTTGCCCCAAGCGCGCCAAAAACCATCAAAATGGGAATTTAATAGTTCTTCGAAAGAATAATCATCAAATGCAGCTTGTGTGAATATTGAAATCAATACAGCAGTTGATGCGAGCGGGGAAAGAAATAATCGCGTCAGATTTTCTGCACTGGTTCCACCTAATTCGCCCTTTGAAATCGCCGAGGCAAACATAGTATCTAATTGCGCCAATACTGGGTCTTTAAAACGCGAACAAATAATCTTTGTAATATGAGGGAATCTGTCCGATTCCACTAAAGCAATGCGCCACGGTGCCATTAGCAAAGACGAATCCAAGGATTCGATTAATGCATCAATTAATTTTCGGGTTTTGTCTTTGGTTG
Organism: uncultured Caulobacteraceae bacterium; assembly: GCA_964442095.1. Taxonomy (GTDB): domain Bacteria; phylum Pseudomonadota; class Alphaproteobacteria; order Caulobacterales; family Aquidulcibacteraceae; genus Pseudaquidulcibacter. The sequence goes on from CAYTWK010000018.1 coordinate 17,077, forward strand.
AAATGCTATCACTTTGTATAAGTGTTACTAATCGATTGCGCGCGGCAATCAATTCAACCTCCATCCAAGCTTCAAACAGATCCTCTTTGGATTTATAATAACGATACACTACTGGCTTTGTTACCCCTATCGCCGCAGCAATATCAGTCATCCGAGTGCCTGAATATCCACCACT
>CAYTWK010000019.1:0-2704 GCA_964442095.1 uncultured Caulobacteraceae bacterium
ATTGATGCCGAATTAATGCCCGATGATTTTGACGCAAGATTTAGTGCAAGGGGGCGAAAATACCTTTATATAATTCAAAATCGAAAGCCGCCATTGGCGCTATTTCGAAATAAAGTTTGGCATGTTCCTTTTGATTTGGATATTGATTTGATGCAAAAGGCATCTAAAATCCTAATTGGCAAACACGATTTCACCACTTTCCGTGACACCCAATGCCAAGCCAAAAGCCCGATTAAGACCATTGATGTTTTTGACATTCAAAAAGTGCAAACTCCATTTGGTGAACAAATATATTGCACTTTGGAGGCGCAATCTTTCCTTCATTCCCAAGTGCGCTCTATGGTTGGGTCGGTTGCCGATGTTGGGCGTGGGCGCTGGACTATAGAGGATTTACAAAACGCCCTTGATGCCAAAACCCGCGATGCTTGCGGCAAAGTTGCCAAGCCCGATGGATTGTATTTGACTGGCGTTGTGTATTAAGCCGCGAAAACCACAATTTACAAGTTTCAAGCGCTTGCAAACAGCCACGATTTATTTAATGTTCAAATAAAAAATAAGTGAGGCAAGCATGAGCGAGCAAAATTCTAAATCAGAAACCCAAGAGAAAGCTGGAATTAGCGCATTTTTCGAGCGCGCGGCTTTGGTTATGTTTGGTCTTGGGTTTGCCGCCGGCATGCCATTACAGCTCGCGGGTGCGGCATTGGCTCTATGGATGCGCGAAGCCGGCGTTAGTTTGGCAATGCTTGCGCTTTTGGGCCTTGCAACCCTTACTTATTCATTGAAATTCCTATGGGCACCTGTTGTTGATAGAGTTGCGCTGCCAGTGCTTGATAAAAAGTTTGGGCGCAGACGATCTTGGATGATGCTAACCCAAATATTAGTGATGATTGGGCTATTTATCATAGCCACCATGGATCCTGCAAAAAATTTGATTGCATTTGCTATAGTTGCAACATTGATTGCCTTTGCCGGAGCAACCCAAGATATTGCAATTGATGCGTGGCGTATTGAGGTTGCCCAAGACGAGAAGAAACTCGGCATTTTAACTGCTACCTATCAATGGGGTTATAGAATTGCGGTTCTGGTTTCTGGCGCTGTTCCATTATTGATTGCCCAATATTTTAACGGCGATAATTACCAACAATTTGGATGGGGCATGGCATATGCAGCAATGGCAGCTCTTATGCTTATTCCTGTTTTGGCTTCAATCCTTGCACCAAGAGAGCTTGCAGAGCCTGCGCCGCGTTGGGTTGCACCTGATGATGTTCTCAAAAATCCAGTATTAGAAACTATAGAATGGATTGTTCGCCTCGCAATTATGGCTTTGGGCGCTGCATTCCTTGCGGCAGGTCTGGCCGGCAAGCACGAACCGATTGCATGGCTGGTTGGCGGATTTTATGGCGGCATAGAGGCTATGGGCAAAGCCTTTACCGCAAAGCCTTGGGGTGTATGGCAACAAGTTGCGTCGGCTCTTATTGGTCTATTTTTTGTCTATCTTGCCTGTAGGCCAATTCCGAATGTTAAAACCAAGCCAAGCGCATATTTTCAAAGCGCGCTCGGGGAGCCATTGATTGATTTTTTCAAACGTTATCAAAATGCGGCGACCTTAATACTTGTATTTATTTGCGTTTACAGAATTTCAGATTTTCTTCTAAATATTGCAGGCGCGCTATATCTTGATGCTGGCTTTTCAAAAGACGAAATCGCTATAGCCCAAAAAGGGTTTGGCGTCGCCATGACAGCGGTCGGGGTTGGCATTGCCGGGTGGTCAGTTTTACGCTTTGGTCTTTTCAAATCACTGTTTGTTGGTGCATTTTTACAGCCGCTATCGAATATATCTTTTGGTCTCATTACGTTTTTTGGAAATACAAATATTCCATTTTTTGAACATACAATTATCGAGCCTGTATTATGGACGGTAATAGGTATAGACAATATATCCGCTGGATTTGCCGGAGTTTGCCTGATTGTCTATATGTCACGGCTTACCAAAGAGGGCTTTACAGCGACCCAATATGCGCTCTTTTCGTCTCTCTATTCATTGCCAGGAAAAATAATTTCCGCACTCTCTGGCCGCGTTGTAGAGGGCGCCGCAAAGTCCGCCAATGATGGCGCATTGCAATTCCTAAAGCCAATGTTTAATCATTTACCTTCAAGCTCATTTACTGAGCCTGCAAAGAAACTTGGAATAGAAGCGTCGGCCCTTGCTGCAGGTTATACCGCATTCTTTTTCTATACTGCAGCAATCGGAATTTTCGCCATCTTCATGGCCGCAATAGTGTCACGTGGAAAGCCAAGAGAATTAGTTGAAAGAGATGCATAAAATGAAATCAAACCGTCCGCTCTTAAGAAGCATTTTTTCACTTTCAATTTTTGGCTTCCTCCTTTCAAGCTGCGCGCCGATTGATTATGGCCCAACCATAGCAAAGCCAAATCGCCAATATGAGGCGGTATGGGCTGGCGGCAATTGGCAGCATGGCGCAATGATTTCTGCCGCTAATCCATTGGCAGTTGATGCGGGTCTTGAGATTTTGCGCCAAGGCGGTTCGGCGATTGATGCGGCGATAGCCGTGCAAACTACATTGGGCCTAGTGGAGGCGCAATCCTCGGGCATAGGCGGCGGCGCATTCATGATTTATTATGACGCAAGCAATGGCAATGTTACCGCCTATGATGGACGCGAAATCGCACCAAAAGGTGCAAC
>CAYTWK010000019.1:2804-17054 GCA_964442095.1 uncultured Caulobacteraceae bacterium
GGTTCTGGCGTTAGAGAATATTTGTTTGACGCAAATGGCAGACCATTCCCAGCTGGCCATATTATGAAAAACCCTGAATATGCGCAAACTTTGGACGCGATTGGGCGCGATTATAAAGTAATGTATGAAGGTGAATTGGCGCAGAAGATCGTCGCAGAAACCCATAAGGCGCCACTTGCCGGCACCTTATCCATGGAAGATATGCGCGCTTATCGGCCTCTAAAGAAAGAGCCAATTTGCCGCGAATACCGCAAGCATTTACTTTGCGGCATGGGCCCGCCATCTTCGGGCGGCATTGGCACAATGGCGATTTTACGCATGCTCGAAAATTTTGATATGGCAGCCAATATTAATAATGCAACTGGTTGGCATTTATTCATAGAGGCGCAACGCCTCGCCTATATAGACCGCGATACTTATGTTGCCGATGATAGATTTGTTGATGTGCCGATTAATGGCCTTTTGGACAAGGATTATCTAAAAGGCCGCGCGGGCCTTATTTCGCAGGACAAAGTTATGGCCAAAGCAGAGGCAGGCAATCCACCTGGGTCGAAAAGACGCGGCGATGATGCCACCAATCTTGAAACTGGAACTACGCATTTCGTCATTGTCGATAACAAGGGCAATGTAGTTTCAATGACAACAACTGTCGAAAGCATTTTCGGGTCGCAAAGAATGGTCGGCGGATTTTTCCTCAATAATCAATTGACCGATTTCTCCTTTACGCCAACCGATGCCCAAGGCAAGCCGATTGTGAATGCGATAGCGCCCGGAAAAAAACCGCGCTCGTCTATGTCGCCAACTATTGTATTTGATGAAAATGGCAAGTTTGAACTTGCAGTTGGCTCACCGGGCGGCAATGCAATTATCGCCTATGTTTCAAAAGCTCTTATTGCTATGCTGGATTGGAATATGACACCACAAGAAGCCGTGGCATTACCCAATGTTATTGCGCGCCGCACCCCCGCGAGCCTTGAAGATGCGCGGTTTAACCCGCAAACCAAAGCAGCGCTTGAAAGAATGGGGCACACTTTCAAAAGCGATAGAGACTCTGAAGGGTCTGGCCTTCATGCAATCAAATTAACGCCAAATGGCCTAATCGGCGGCGCCGATCCCAGACGTGAAGGTGTCGCAAAGGGGCAGTAATCAATTACGAATTCACACCATAGGCAGCCAAGGTCGCTGATGTAACGATTTCACTAACTGGCGCACCAAGCGAGCAAATCTGCACAGATTTTGAAAGCCCAACTATCATTGGGCCGATTACTGTTGCTTCGCCCAAAGTCTCAACTAGCTTGGTTGAAATTGCCGCCGAATGAATAGCCGGCATTACCAACACATTGGCAGGGCCAGTAAGACGCGAAAAGGGATATAGGCTTTTTGCGTCTTCGTCCAAAGCGACATCGGCAGACATTTCACCTTCATATTCGAAAGTTATGTCCTCGCTCCTATCAAGGATTGCCACAGCTTCGCGGCATTTCACCGAACGCTCACCCATTGGGCGTCCAAATGTCGAAAATGCCAAGAAAGCCACGCGCGGCGTAAACCCAAGACGCTTTGCAGCGCCGGCGGCTTCACGGGCAATTTGCGCTAATTCTTCGGCCTCTGGCATTTCCGTAACCGAAGTATCGGCTACAAACAAAGTGCGGTGCTTTGCAATCATTAATGACACGCCAATTGGGCGTTGTTTTTTGGCGGGATCAATCGCGAGCATAACCTCGTTTAGAGCTTGGTTAGTGGTCCTAGTAACACCCGTCACAAGGCCATCGGCATCATTCATCGCCAACATACAGGCTCCAAAGACGTTGCGATCATTATTAACAAGTCTTTGGCAATCGCGCATCAAATAGCCTTGGCGTTGCAGGCGCTTATAAAGGAATTCGGTATATTCAAGATTTCTATCGGAAAGGCGTGCATTATGAATTTCAATATTGCATTCGTCCTTGTCTAGACCAATTAATTTCATATTGCGTTCGATTAATTCTTCGCGGCCAATAAGAATTGCTTTGCCCAAATCCAATTGCTGAAACTGGACAGCGGCACGAATAACGCCAATATCTTCGCCCTCGCAAAAAACAATAGTCTTTGGATTGGCGCGCACGCTAGTTTGCAATCTTTGCAATAATGAAGCCGTAGGATCGAGCCTTTGGGCAAGTTGCTTTTTGTAATGCTCCATATCTAGATTGGGCAATCTTGCGACGCCTGTATCAATTGCCGCTTGGGCAACTGCGGGCGGAATATGGGAAATTAGGCGCGGATCAAATGGCGTCGGTATAATATAATCACGGCCAAATTTTAATTGTTTGCCATGGTAAGCAGCCGATACTTCATCGGGCACATCTTCGCGCGCCAGTTCAGCCAAAGCGCGAGATGCGGCAACTTTCATTTCCTCGTTAATGGTGCGCGCACGAACATCTAATGCTCCGCGGAAAATATAGGGAAAGCACAATACATTATTGACCTGATTAGCATAATCCGAGCGTCCGGTTGCAATAATCGCATCCGAACGAACCGAATTTATTTCCTCAGGCGTTATTTCAGGATCAGGGTTTGCCATAGCGAAAATAATTGGATTGGGCGCCATGCTCGCGACCATTTCTTTACTTACCGCGCCTTTGGCCGAAAGCCCCAAGAATAAATCGGCACCAACCATAGCATCGGCAAGTGTGCGATGCTCGGTGTCAATCGCGTGGGCAGATTTGAACTGATCCATTCCGTGTTCACGGCCACGATAAACCACGCCATCTCTATCGCAAACCACAACATTTTCGTGCTTAACACCAAGGCTCTTGATAAGAGAAATACAAGAAAGCCCCGCTGCGCCAGCGCCCGATACCGCAACTTTCAAATCTTCAAGTTTTCGGCCCGTAATTTCGCAGGCGTTTATTATGCCGGCTGCGGCAATAATCGCGGTGCCATGTTGGTCATCGTGGAAAACCGGAATATCGCAAAGCTCTTTAAGGCGGCTTTCAATTATAAAGCACTCTGGGCTTTTGATATCTTCAAGATTTATCCCACCAAAAGTCGGGGATATATTTTTAACCGTAGTTATAATTTCATCGATGTCGGTTGAAGACATTTCAATATCAATCGAATCAATATCGGCAAAGCGCTTAAAGAGAACTGACTTTCCCTCCATTACTGGCTTGGAAGCCAAAGCGCCCAAATTCCCAAGACCCAAAATCGCAGTCCCGTTTGAAATTACGGCCACCAAATTGCCCTTGGCGGTATATTCATAGGCAAGGTCAGGATTTTCGGCAATTGCCAAAACTGGAATTGCAACGCCTGGGGAATATGCCAAAGATAAATCGCGCTGTGTCGCCATTGGCTTTGATGGAGTAACCGATAATTTTCCAGGCGTTGGAAATTGATGGAAGTCTAAAGCTTCTTGATCGGTGAAAGTTTTGCGGTCGGTGTCCATATCCATTATGCTTTAACTACCTTTTGATCAATTGCGCCAAAAATTGTATGGCCTTTTTCATCCTCTGTCCAAATACGGACATTCTGACCAAATTTCAAATAGGGTGTTTTGATTTCACCCGTAAGGATTTTTTCCACTACTTGCACCTCGGCGATGCATGAATAGCCACGTCCACCTTCGGAAATTGGCTTTCCCGGGCCATCATTTTCGTCCAAGTTTGAAACTGTGCCAGAGCCAATTATTGTTCCGGCAGATAGTTTGCGGGTTTTGGCGGCATGAGCAATTAATTGGCCAAAATCGAAAATCATTTGTTCGCCGGTTTCGGCCTTTCCAAACGGCTTGCCATCAATCTCAATTAATAGCGGAAAATATACTTTGCCATCTTTGTATCTTTCACCAAGGCATTCCGGTGAGACCGCTACCGGCGAAAAGCTACTGGCTGGTTTTGAATGAAAAAACCCGAAACCTTTGGCAAGTTCGGCGGGTATAAGTCCGCGAAGACTTACATCATTGCAAAGCATAATCAGTTTTATATGCGAAAGTGCGGTTTTGGCATCAACACCCATCGGGACATCATCAGTTATAACCGCCACTTCGCCCTCTAGGTCGCAACCATAGCTTTCATCCGCAAGGGGAATATCATCGCGGGGCCCAAGGAAACTATCAGAGCCGCCTTGATACATAAGTGGGTCTGTCCAAAACTCGGGCGGCATTTCTGCGCCCCTTGCTTGGCGCACCAATTTAACGTGATTGACATATGCCGAACCATCGGCCCACTGATAAGCACGCGGCAGAGGCGAAGCGGCCTCCCGCTCATGGAATCTCTCTTTGGGGACCGCGCCATGATTAAGACTTTCATAGAGCGCCTTTAATTGCGGTTCACAATATTCCCAATCATCAAGCGCCGCCTGCAGAGTTGGTGCTATTAATGACGCGTCAGTATAATAATTAAGGTCAGCAGAGACCACAACCAATTTGCCATCACGGCCAGATTTCAAAGATGCTAGTTTCATATTTTCACACTAAGGCTTGTTTATAAAAGGTCAAATGGGAAAGTGCGATTAGTGCAGTTTAGCGGAATAATTTCTTTTAGAAGCTTTATTCAATTATGGAATGGCGTGTCCGCTTTTTCCCATCATTCTTGATCAAAACTATGCTGATATTTTGGTAAAAGCACAAGCGATGCCAAGCGCCGCTAAGTGCTTTATTTCCATTGAGAATATAAATCGTCAAAAGTGCTAATGATCTATTCACCTTCTCAAATAAGGTATTCTCAATCAAAATGATGCAGATAGTGGTTTGACGGCTTTGGGCAATACTTTGGGTATTGCCCAAAGGCTCAAGCCGCTAAATGCTTTATTTTCATTGAGAATGAAGCCATGCTGCGTGCTTTGGAGCCTTTTTGGTGCGCGACCATTCTTCGAGCATTAATGGCGCGACGCGGTTTAGCTCCGCCATTTGTTCTTTGGTGCCGCAATTTGCCGCCAATTCAAGACGATGCCCATTGGGATCAAAGAAATAAATAGAATGGAAAATGCCGTGGTTGGTGGGGCCAATAACCTCTATCCCAAGGCTTTCAATATGGGCTTTAGCGGCCTCTAGGGCAGCAAAATCTTCGACTTCAAAAGCAATATGTTGCACCCATTCTGGCGAATTGGGATCTTTGCCCATTTCGGGCTGTAGCGGCAATTCAAAAAAGGCCAAAACATTTCCGCCGCCGGCATCAAGGAATACATGCATATAGGGGTCATATTCACCGGTCGATGGCACATTATCCTCGGCAATTGCCAAGACAAAATCCATATTCAAAGTCTTTTTATAAAACTCGACGGTGGTTTTTGTGTCTTTGCAGCGATAGGCCACATGATGGATTTTTTTAAGGTTTACCATTTTACCCTCAATTCGCCACCCTCGCTGCGCTCGCTCAGCGAATTGGTAGTTTCGAATAAAAATTTCTCGAGGCGGCCCGTCGAAATTTTTATACTCTTTATTTTTTTATGCATCTTGCAAAACACCTCTGCGGATTTGATCTAATTCAATAGATTCAAACAAGGCGCGGAAATTGCCTTCGCCAAAACCTTCATTGCCTTTGCGCTGGATAAATTCAAAGAAAATCGGCCCTAGCATTTCGGTCGAAAAAATTTGCAATAGCAAGCCTTGGCCTTCGGATGGGGCGCCATCAATCAAAATGCGGCGCTTGCGAAGTTCTTCGACATTTTCGCCATGCCCCGGAAGGCGCTTATCGATTAGATCAAAATAGGTATCGATAGTGTCCTGTAATTCAACGCCATTGGCGCGCAATCCATCAACAGATTTCAATAAATCTTTGGCACCAAGCGCTATATGCTGAATACCTTCGCCATTATATTTTTCCAAATATTCTGCGATCTGATCTTTAACGCCCGGCACGCCTTTGGATTCATTAATCGGAATACGAATTTTACCACATGGAGAAGTCATAGCTTTAGAGGTAAGGCCTGAAACTTTACCTTCTATGTCAAAATAGCGAATTTCACGGAAATTAAAGACGCTTTCGTAAAAATTAGCCCATTTATCCATTTCGCCTTTATAAACATTGTGCGTAAGGTGATCCAAATAAGTGAAACCCAAGGAGTGTTCTTTTTCTTCTTTTTCACAGCCTTCAACTGGCTCAAAATCGATATCATAAATCGATTTATCGCCATACCTATCGACAAGATAAATATACGATCCGCCGATACCGCGAATACATGGAATATCGAGTTCAAATGGCCCTTTTTTGCGCTCTACAACTTCGGCGCCGCGTTTTGCAGCCTCGAGAAGTGCGAAAGCCGCATCTTTTACCCGAAATGCCATTGCATTGGCGCTCTGGCCGTGTTCGCGCCCAAATTCGCTCGGTTGGCCTTCGGTTTCCATATTTAGGATGAAATTTATATCACCCTGCTTTAAACGTAAAACATCTTTAGTGCGGTGCTTGCCGGCAATAACAAAGCCTAGAGCGCGCAATTTCGCCAATATTTCGGCGGGGTTAGGGCCTGTAAATTCAACAAATTCAAAGCCATCAGTTCCAAGGGGGTTTTCAAACAAATCAGCCATCAATATCTCCTTTGGGTAAAGTGACACAAATTAGTTTCATTTGCAACTAATTTATTGAATATTATCTGCTGCCTCTTCGATTGCGCGCAAAATAGTGTCCAGTTGTTTTGCGCTTTCAAGGCCAATTGAATTTATGATTTGCGCTTCTATGTTTTTGGCTATCGGAATAATTTCATCGACAATTGCTTGGCCATCATTGCTAAGAGATAATGATTGCTGGCGTTTATCGCGCGCGACCAGTTCACGTTTTATGAGGCCACGCTCCAATAGGCTAGCAACTGCGCGCGATACCGAAACCTTGTCCATTGCCGCATATTGCGTGATTTCCAATTGGCTTAAGGGGGATTTTTCGTTTAGAATTGCCAATACCCTCCAAGACGGAATAGAAAGGCCAAAGCGCGCCTGATAGGCCTTTGCGACCAATGCAGAAACCTTGTTGGAGGCCACGGAAAGCCGATAAGGCAAATATTGATCAAGCGCGAGTTTCATTATCCCACCTGCGTTTCGGGCGAAGTGGAAATGAATGCGCTATGCGCCGCGGCTTTGGCATCAAATCCAACTAGGCGCGGAAATTGCGATAAATCGACACCATAGCGCCGCGCATTGCGCATTTGCGGCACAAGGCAAATATCAGCCAAAGTCGGATAATCGGCGAATAAAAATCCATTTTCGGAAGTTTTATTCTCGCGTTCCAATTCGGTTTCTAAAGCCGCAAAGCCCTTGGCAATCCAAAACCTAGACCAATCGGCCTGACCATTTTCATCTTGAGAAAAATCAGAAGTCAATTTTCGGCGTGTTGAAAGGTTTTGCAGCGGAAATATATCGGAGGCAATCACATGGGCGAAGGCACGGCAATGGGCGCGCGCTATGGAATCAATCGGGTAAATGCTCGGGTTCGGGAATTTTTCCTCTAAATAATCAATAATTGCCAAAGATTGCGATAGGCCATTATCACCATCCACTAAAAATGGCACACGGCCTTGCGGATTAATAGTAATATATTCAGGTGTTTGGTGGCTATTATCCAAAAGCGAAATCGGAATGATCTGCGCCTCAATTCCCTTTAAAGCCAATACAATTCGAACCCTATAAGATGCCGAAGATTGCGCAAATGAATATAGTTTCATGAATTCTGATTCCAAATTAATATTTTTGCATTCATATCTTGCATTTTCGCCAATCAATGGCAATATATGCAGATAACCTATGGCACCCGCTATAGGCGTATTAAGAGGAAAATTATGAACGATTTTAACACTCAATATCGAACTACCGCAGTTGGCAGCATGGATATGGCTGTCGATCAAGGTCTTCGTAGCTTTATGCTTGGGGTTTATAACAAAATGGGGCTCGGCCTAGTGCTATCTGGCATTTTGGCCTATATTACTTCTTCTGTTCCAGCCGTTCGCGATCTATTGTTCGTTGCGGGTGGCGGCTATACCATCGTCGGTCTTATAATTGCGTTTTCGCCTTTGGCGGTTTTGCTTATTTCAAACTTTGCAATGAAAAACCCTTCTAAAACTGGCGCAAACCTTTTATATTGGGGTATCGTTAGTTTAATCGGTATGGGCCTTGGCGTATTAATGTTGCGCTATACTGGCGAATCTATTGCTAGCACCTTCTTTATTACTGCTGCTGCTTTTGGTGGCCTTAGCCTTTTTGGTTATACAACCAAAAAAGACCTAACCGGAATGGGTTCGTTCCTAATTATGGCACTTATCGGTCTAATTATCGCGTCAATTGTCAATATGTTTATGCAAAGCGGCATGATGGCAATGATTATTTCTGGTATTGGCGTTTTGATTTTTGCGGGCCTCACAGCTTATGATACACAAAAACTAAAGTTCACTTATTATGCGCTTCAAGGTGATAATACTGCAATGAATGTTGCTACATCCTTTGGTGCATTGAACCTATATCTTGATTTCATCAATCTATTCCAATTCCTACTAAGTTTCTTGGGAAATCGCGAATAGTATTTTTCGATAAATTATAATCGATTTGGGGCGGGATTTTTCCGCCCCATTTTTATTTGCTCTTCGCCTTATCCGAAAACCGGTTCCCACTTTTCGGGGCTCATCATTTAATCTTCGCCTTATCCGAAAACGGAGGCCGAAAATTCAGATTATCTGGCGCAACGCTTTGCAGCATGAGCTATAACGTGCTAGTTCGAGCCCATGAATGCCGAACCTGATACTGAGGACCTTTCCGATAATTATGAAATTGCCGCCAAAGAAGAGGCTATTGGCGAACGACTTGATGTTTTTTTGGCGTCGCAGTTACCACTTTTGTCGCGTTCGCGCATAAAAACCTTGGTCGAAAAAGGTCAGGTTTTCAACGGTGAAAACCGCCAAACCAATGTTTCATACAAAATAAAAGGGAATGAAACCTTTTATGTGAATGTCCCATTACCTCCGCCCGCCGAGCCTGAACCCGAAAACATTCCGTTAAATATTCTATTTGAAGACGATCACATTCTGATTATTGATAAGCCAATTGGCCTTTCCTGCCACCCCGCCCCTGGGAATTGGACGGGCACTCTAGTAAACGCCATTTTATATCATTGCGGGCCAGATTTGGCGCGAGTTGGCGCGATGGGTCGCCCCGGCATTGTTCATCGCCTTGATAAAGATACATCGGGCGTGATGGTGGTTTGTAAATCGGCAATGGCTATGACAAGCCTCGGCCACCAATTTCAAAAGCGCACAATTGATAGGCTTTATCACGCTTTCATAATTGGCGAACCAAAAACCCCCAACGGCCGCATTGAAGCACGCATTGCCCGTGACCCCTTTGACAGAAAGCGCATGGCAATCGTTAAAGAAAATTCCGAAGCTGGCCGCGATGCCGCAACAAATTACAAAGTTTTAGAGACCTTTGATGACGGCAAAAGCCGCAAGGCCCGCGCAAGTCTTATTGAATGCAAACTCGAAACTGGTCGAACCCATCAGATTAGAGTGCATATGAAACACATTGGCTGCCCCCTTATTGGTGATAATGTTTATGGTGACAATAATTTAGGCCGCGCTTTGTTAAAATCTTTACCTATAGAGGCGCAAATTACCCGCCAAGCATTGCATGCCAAAACCCTAAGCATTACCCATCCCGCCACGCGTGAGCGCATCAGTTTTGAAAGCGAATATCCGGACGATATGGTAAGGCTTTATGAAGAGCTAAAGCGCATATCGCTATAGGCAATTCATCTATTGCCAATTTGCGCAAAACAGGCAAAAGAAGGCGCTATGATTTCAAATACACTACCCGAAAATCCAAAGATTGCCGTGCTTTTGCCGTGCTATAATGAAGAGCTTACTATTGCCGGTGTTGTCGCCGCATTTAAGCAGCATTTACCCAATGCAACAATTTATGTTTATGACAATAATTCATCCGATAAAACCATTGAAGTTGCGACTGCTGCAGGCGCAATAATCGGCATTGAAACCCGCCAAGGGAAAGGCAATGTCGTGCGCCGCATGTTTTCCGACATTGAAGCAGATATTTATTTGATGGCCGATGGCGACGGAACCTATGCCGCCGAAGATGCGCCTAAGCTTATTAATAGCCTTATTGAGAATAAGGCAGAAATGGTGGTCGGGACGCGCCTTGATGTTACCCATGATGCGGGTCGCAAAGGTCATGCCTTTGGCAATAAGATTTTCAATCAATTATATCATTTCATTTTCGGCAAAGATTTTACTGATATTTTCTCGGGATATCGGGCGTTTTCAAGGCGCTATGTGAAGAGCTTTCCCGCATTATCAAAAGGATTTGAAATCGAAACCGAAATGTCGGTTCATGCCTCTCAATTGAAAATGCCGGTCCAAGAAATTGGACTTGTTTATGGCCGCCGCCCGGAAGGATCCCATTCAAAACTTTCTACTTTCCGTGATGGTGCACGAATTTTGAAAATGTTTGGGGTTTTGATGAAGGAAACCCAGCCATTTAAGTTTTTTGGAATTATTGCATTGGGGTTTGCTGTCGGCTCTGCAGTCTTGTTTGTTCCGGTCCTGCAAGAATATTTAGAAACTGGCCTTGTGCCGCGTTTGCCAACTTTGATAACAAGCATAGCATTGGCAATTTTCGCCACCATTAATTTAATGGCAGGAACAATTCTTGACAGTGTGGCGCGCGGGCGGGTTGAAACCAAGCGTATGTTCTTCCTTGCGCTTCCGGTCAAAGATAGACGCAAATAATGAACCGCGAAACCACAAATATTATTCGCTTCATACTAGAGGATATTGTGCCGCCTATTTTGCGCGATAGTTTCTTGTTTAAATGGGTGGCAAAACTCGCATGGGGCAATCACATAGAGCATTTAGCAGAGTTTCGTAAACGCGCGCCTTTTTTATCGGCTGAGGAATACGAGGATCTCTATCGCAATCATCCACGCGTCCATGAAGGAACGGATAATTCGGCCAAGTGTATTGCGCAAATTATAAAAGATATTGAAGGCGAAACCATTTGCGATATTGGCTGTGGCACAGGCGCGCTCTTAACGCATATCCATGCGGCAAAGCCAAATCTAAAGCGTGTTGTCGGCGTTGATTTTGTTATCAAAGATGCCGCCGATATAAAAGGTGTCGAATATCACGAAGCGCGCATCGAGGCTTTGCCATTCAAAGATAAAGAGTTCGATACGGTCATTTGCACCCATGTAATTGAGCATGTTTTAGAATATCGTGAAGCGATAAAGGAATTGCGCCGTATTGCCAAGAAACGGCTTATTATAATCGTGCCACGCGAAAGAGAGTATGTTTATACTTTCAATCCGCATTTTAATTTCTTCCCCTATACCCATTCATTTTTGCGCGCAATGCACCCTGTGCCGCCAAACTATGTCTGCACAGATATTGATCGCGATATTTATTATTATGAAGATATAAAATAGCGTCGCCTGCAATCAATTTGCAAAACCATTTGGTAAATTTGGCAATTGTTATTATATCGGTTAGGAAACTCCCGAAAATTATTATTTTGCGCCGTGCGAATAACAAAGGCGCCCAAAAAGATTAGATTGACCTTTTATGTCACAGCCAACAACCGAACAAAATTTTCCTAAGTCCAAAGCTAATTTCAAAGAAACACTAGCCTTTTTGACGCCTTATTTGTGGCCACAAGGTCGGATGGATCTAAAATTTCAAGTTATGTTTGCAATTATTGCAATGGTGCTTGGCAAAGTTGTAACGGTTCTTATTCCCTATACTTATAAATGGGCAACCAATTCATTTACTGGAGCCAATCCGCCAGAGGTTGGGCTTTGGGGGCTTATTTTAGCATCGCCGATTATTTTAGTGGTTGCCTATAATGTTGCAAGACTTGTTGCCAATAGTCTTAATCAATTACGCGATGCTTTGTTTGCGGCGGTGGGTCAACATGCCGTGCGCGGACTTTCAAACAGAGCTTTTTCGCACCTTCATAATCTTAGCCTAAGATTTCACCTTCGCCGCAGAACTGGTGGCCTTTCGCGCGTCATAGAGCGCGGCAAAGTCGGCATTGAAACCATTGTCCGTTTGGCCATGATGATGGGCGTTCCTACGATTTTGGAATTTATATTAACCTCCATAATTCTTTGGTATCAATTTAGCATTGCCTATGTGATTGTTGTTGCGCTCACAGTTATAATTTATGTCTGGTTTTCGGTTTGGGCATCAAATCAAAGAATTCAAATCCGCCAAGATATGAATACTGCGGATACTGACGCAATGTCCAAAGCCGTTGATAGTTTGCTCAATTTTGAAACTGTCAAATATTTCAATAATGAGCAATTGGAACGCGATAGATACAACAGAGCAACTGCAGCCTATGAAGGCGCGGCAATAAAGACCTATACGTCTTTGGCATGGCTTAATTTCGGGCAAGGCTTTATTTTTGCAATTGGCATGCTGACAGTAATGCTCTTTAGCGCCAATGAAGTGATTGCTGGAAAGCAAACAATTGGGCATTTCGTAATGATAAATGCTTTTATGATGCAATTGGCAATTCCGCTTAATTTTATAGGCACTTTATACCGCGAAATCGTCACCGGAATTATCGATATGGACGCTATGTTCAAACTACTCGAAGAAACCGAGGAAGTTACTGACAAGCCAAATGCCAAGGAACTGAAAATATCAAACGCCGCAGTCAGTTTTAAAAATGTTGTCTTTTCATATGACGAAGATAGGCCAATCCTAAAAGGTGTATCCTTTGATGTTCCAGCGGGTAAAACAATAGCAATTGTTGGCCCATCTGGGGCAGGAAAATCGACTATTTCGCGGCTGTTATTCCGCTTCTATGATGTCAAAAGTGGCGAGATAACTATCGATGGTCAAGATATTCGCGATGTCACGCAAGAAAGCCTAAGAAAAGTGATCGGCATGGTTCCCCAAGATACGGTTTTGTTCAATGACACAATCGCCTATAATATCGGTTATGGTCGCGCAAATGCCACCCAAGAGGAAATAGAAGAAGCAGCAAAGCGCGCGCAAATAATGGATTTCATTAATACCTTGCCCAAAGGCTTTGCCTCCGAAGTTGGTGAGCGCGGTCTTATGCTTTCAGGAGGCGAAAAGCAGCGCGTAGCAATCGCACGAACCCTTTTAAAAGCACCGCCATTATTAATCCTTGATGAGGCCACTAGCGCTCTGGACACCCACACCGAACGTGAAATCCAAACCGCACTTGATGAAGTTTCAAAAAACCGCACGACTTTAGTTATCGCCCACAGGCTCTCGACAATTGTCAATGCCGATGAGATTATAGTCCTCAAAGATGGTATCGTCGCTGAGCGTGGCAAGCACGATGATTTACTTGGTCAAAATGGAATCTACAAATCCATGTGGGACAGACAAAAATCTGCCGACGAGGCTTTGGCGACTTTGGCTAAAATTAAAGACGAAGCCCCAAGCCTTAGAGACTTAAACTAAGGGTTAGCACTAAGCGATTTGAGCTAGACCATTGTAAAATGGCGCCGAGGCGTTAAAATAGGAATATGGAGAAATCCCTCGAACCAGGTGCGCAATTGGCGCTGCATGCAATTCGTCGTGCTTCATTGCACGATGGCACATCATGCCCCGTGAATACGCCAAAAGTAATAAATGCCCAACTTGCGATGCGCAATCTTGCAAATATCTTGTTTGAGGCGGGTCGTCCTTTAAAATTGGCCGAAATTGGCGCACTAGATCCCTCACCTGATGAGAGGTCTCTTTTAAACGTTTTGGCCGCCGCACAAAATAATGATGACAATTCCTTTGTTGCTGCATTGCGCTGGTTGGTTGGTCATGAGCCTGAAGAAAAAATCCTAGAAGCCGGTCAATCTGCTGCTTTGGCCTTCGCCGAAGTTGGTTGGCGTTGGGGTGCACCGATCGTAAAGCGTGCGCCCGAGCCTCCTTTTGGAATGAAGCCTGTCAGGCCCGTCGAATAATCACAAGTTAAAATGTAAAACTTCGGGGAATGGCTCGTAAAAATTGTGCAAAAGTTTTCGCCATTCTTGGTATTCATCTGAACCGCGAAAGCCAATTGTATGGTCCTCTAAAGTTTCCCATTTTACCAAAAGCAAATATTGATTTGGAAATTCAACGCACTTCAATAATTCATGCGAAATATAGCCATTCATGGAAGAAATGATTTTTTGCGCCCTTTCAAAGGCAGCTTCGAAATCCTGCGCCATTCCAGTTTTAATGTTTAACAATGCATGTTCTAAAATCATCTTGGGGGCGCGCTTATTTTAACGATTGTGCCCTGTGCAATCGCGATTAATTTTTCAACGCCATCAT
>CAYTWK010000020.1:0-1542 GCA_964442095.1 uncultured Caulobacteraceae bacterium
CGCAATCGTTAAAGAGGGACGCCGCATTGACGGTCGTCCGGTTGATAAGGTTCGCCAAATCATTTCCGAAGTTGGCGTATTGCCACGCGCACATGGTTCGTCTTTGTTTACGCGCGGCGAAACTCAAGCGCTTGTAGTTGCGACTTTGGGCACAGCTGATGATGAGCAATTCATCGACGGATTAATGGGCACAGAAAAAGAAACCTTTATGCTTCATTATAATTTCCCTCCATATTCGGTCGGCGAAGTTGGCCGCATGGGCGGCGCCGGTCGCCGTGAAATCGGTCATGGCAAATTAGCATGGCGCGCAATGCAAGCTGTCCTCCCAAGCAAAGAGCAATTCCCATATACTTTGCGCGTGGTGTCTGAGATCACTGAATCGAATGGTTCGTCATCAATGGCAACCGTTTGCGGCACTTCTTTGGCGCTTATGGATGCGGGTGTTCCTGTATCTGCGCCAGTTGCTGGCGTTGCAATGGGTCTTATATTGGAAAAAGACGGCTCTTTTGAAGTTCTGACCGATATTCTTGGCGATGAAGATCATCTTGGCGATATGGATTTCAAAGTTGCAGGCACGACAAAAGGTATCACATCTTTACAAATGGATATCAAAGTAACCGGCATCACCGAAGAGATTATGAAAATCGCTTTAGAGCGCGCGCACAATGCCCGTCATCATATTCTTGGCGAAATGAACAATGCCATGAGCGAAACTCGCGATGGCGTTAATGCCTATGCGCCAAAAATCGTGCAGATTAAAATCCCTGTTGATAAAATCCGCGAAGTTATTGGCTCTGGCGGTAAAGTTATCCGCGAAATCGTTGAAAAAACTGGTGCGAAAGTATCAATCGAAGACGATGGCAGCGTTAATATCGCATCAAGTGAACAAGAAAAAATCGATGCCGCTGTTAAATGGATTAAAGGCATTACCGATGAAGCCGAAGTTGGCCAAATCTATGAAGGCAAGGTTGTTAAGGTCATGGACTTTGGCGCTTTTGTAAACTTCTTTGGCACCAAAGACGGCCTTGTTCATATTTCACAACTTGCGCCGCGCAAAGTGGCAACAGTTTCTGAAGTAGTTCAAGAGGGCCAAACCGTTAAAGTTAAACTTATGGGCTTTGACGATAGAGGCAAAATCCGCCTTTCAATGAAAGCGGTTGACCAAGAAACTGGTGAAGATTTAGACGCCAAAGAAAAGGCCGAAAAAGAAGCAGGCGAAGAATAATTCTCGCACAAATTCAATATACAAAGCCCCCGGTGAAAATCGGGGGCTTTTTTGTTAATGAACCATCATAAAAAATTAATATATACATCAATTTTGTGTCACCGAAGGATGCAATTCTTTTAATGCCCAAAAGGCAAAAAGGAGATTCCCAAATGACTTTCGAAAACGATGAAATTGAAACCGAAGAGCACGAAATTGTGGACGCTGCAGGCGAAGTAGAAAGCAAAGAAGACGAAGACACCGAAGATGACGACGATAGCGAAGACGAAGCCGAAGAAGCGTCTGACGAGGAATTAGAAGAAGCCTAAGGCCAAGGC
>CAYTWK010000020.1:1552-10453 GCA_964442095.1 uncultured Caulobacteraceae bacterium
CGAAACCGAAGCAACCACAGAAATTGAGAACCACGAAGAAGCTTCAACTGAGCAAGTTGAAAGCTCCGATGAGTTGGATGAAGATTCTGAAGCTGAAGAAGTAGAAGATTCTGATGAAGATTCTGACGACGATAGCGAAGACGAAGCCGAAGATGCGTCTGACGAGGAATTAGAAGAAGCCTAAGGCCATAGCCATTTATGGCAATTGCGAATTTAATTGATTGCCTAATTCTAAATTGAATAACGCCCTTCGCAATTAGAATTGCCGCAAATCCCCAATATTGGCAATGCAATCATAAATTTCGCAAAACTAGCCCACACTTGGTGTGGGCTTTTTATTGTGCTTCTTTTGCCTTTTCCTCCCGCTCCGCCCTTATCGCGCTTGCGCGTTTTTTCACACTTTCCGAGCGCAATTGGCCACACGCCGCCAAAATATCACGACCCCTTGGCCGCCTTATTGGTGCACTTATGCCGGCATTGAATAATTTATCGGAGAATGCATTCGTGGTCGCGTGATCCGAACACACATAATCAGAACCCGGCCAAGGATTAAAAGGAATTAGATTTACTTTTGATGGAATGCCGCGCAAAAGCCGAATTAATTCATCGGCCTCTAGGAGAGTATCATTAACACCCTTTAGCATTACATATTCAAAAGTAACGCGCTTTGAATTTGATAAATCGGGATAGGCGCGAATGGCATCAAACAGCGTCTTTAGATTATATTTCTTATTAATCGGCACCAAAACATCGCGCAATTCATCATTTGTGGCATGCAATGAAACCGCAAGCATAACCCCCAAACGCCCCAATTCATCCATTTCAGGGACTATGCCCGAAGTTGAGACCGTAATCCTGCGGCGGCCGATTGCTATGCCCTCGCCGTCCGACAAAACCTCCACGGCGCGGGCGACATTTTCAAAATTATATAATGGCTCGCCCATGCCCATAAAGACCATATTGGTAATTTGGCGCTCCTCGAAAGGTGTGGGCCATTCGCCCAAATCATCACGCGCGATCATTAATTGCATCACAATTTCTTGGGATGTTAAATTGCGAACCAATTTTTGCGTGCCGGTATGACAAAATGAGCAATTAAGCGTGCAACCAACTTGGGACGATACACACAAAGCGCCGGAACGTGCGACATCGGGAATATAAACAATCTCTATTTCAATGCCCGGCGCAGTCCTAATAAGCCATTTTCGTGTGCCGTCTTTAGAAACCAAACGTTCGATTACCTCAGCCCTATCAAGGGTAAAATGCTCTTTTAGTTTTTGCCGAAGCTCTTTGTTTATGTCGGTGATTAAATCAAAATCTTGGATGCCATAATGATAAATCCAGCGAAACAATTGCTTTGCGCGCATATTGCACATTTTTTCGGGCACATGGATTTGCCGCATTTTTTCTTTTAATTCTTCCAAAGTCAATCCAACCAAAGTCGGCATTTGGGCGATCAATATCGGCGTTTTATCTAGCAAAGTAACATTCATCGGGCGCCAATAGCATAAAAAGTATGGTTTGGCGACACTTGGTTCTATGCTTGACTTCGAGCCAATTTAAATTAACACTTCGTCACTAAATATAGGGGATCGCTATGGCCGAAAGTGCTATTTCAATTGAGAGAAATGAAATGCAAGAGATTTTTCAAAACCTATGGATACGGCTCTTTGCGCGTAGTTTTGACAATCTGATTTATTTAGCAATCGCCGGCGCTTTTTTTGCTTTGTTGAAATTTGTCAAAATTATTCCTGCCTTTGAAAAGGCGCAAAAGGGCATGGAAGTGGCAGTTAGTGTTGGCGTAATAATTGGAGCCTTCATTTTAATTAGCATTATTTTTGAAGCATTTTTAATATCGGCATTTGGCGCAACGCTTGGGAAAAAGCTTTTAAATATCAAAATCACCGACGCCAACGAAAGAAAATTGGACTTCGCAACTGCAGTCGGCCGCAGCTTTATGGTATTTTGGCGCGGTTGCTATTTATATATTCCTCTTGCCTCTATGGTGGGCTTTGCTGCTGCCGCAGACCGCATAGAAAGCCAAAAAATTTCCGCTTGGGACGCAGAATATAACATCAAAGTAGTGCACGAAAAGCCAAAGCTTTATGGCGTCTTGATTGTTTTAGGGGTTTTTGTGGCGCTCCTATTAATTCCTATGTTTGGCAACCAAAAGCCACCTGCATAATAACGAAGAGTTTTTGTCACAAACTTGTCGTGACTCTTTGCAAAAATCGGCTAAAGATACGCTGCCCGATTCCATAAATATAGCGCGGGCTGTTTATAATTTGGTTGGGGTATAAATGGCAAATTCGGTTTTAGACGCCAAAGGTTTGGTTCGCACTTATGGCACGCGCCGTGCTCTTGATAATGTATCAATCACCATAAATGAAGGCGAAATGGTTGGCCTAATTGGGCCATCTGGTTCTGGCAAATCAACTCTACTTAGAACTTCTACGGGCCTTATCCTGACGGATAAGGGCACGGGCGAAGTTAATCTTATGGGGGTTGGCGTTCAGAAAAATGGCGAACTGCTAGAAACCGTGCGCGACGCAAGAGCCAAAGCCGGCTTTGTATTCCAGCAATTTAATTTGGTTGGTCGCCTTAGTCTTTTTGAAAATGTTATGCTTGGTGCATTAGGGCGCTTGCCATTCTGGAAGGGCTTTTTTGGACGTTGGCCCCAAAAAGATAAAGAATTGGGAATGAAGGCATTGGCGCGCGTCGGCGTTGCCGAATATGCGGCGCAGCGTGCAAACCTATTATCAGGCGGTCAACAGCAAAGGGGCGCTATTGCCCGCGCATTGGTTCAAGGGGCAAGGGCAATTTTCCTCGATGAGCCAGTGGCATCTTTGGATCCAGTATCGGCCCGCAAGGTCATGGAGCTTTTGGACGACATCAATAAAAATGATGGTGTCACTGTTGTGGTTTGCCTTCACCAAATCGATTTTGCAATTAAATTCTGCGATAGAATTGTGGCGCTTAAATCTGGAAAAATCGTTTATGATGGCCCCAAAGATGGTCTAAACCGCGACCGTCTAGTAGAAATTTATGGCGCCGAATATGATGAAGAGTCTGGCGGCGCAGCACCAAAAGAAGAAACCCCAATTCCGATAAAGCCGAAAAATGACGGCGGCTTATTCGTAACTATTGCCCAATGGTTAGTGGTTCTCGGCCTCTTAGCGACCGCAGGGTTTGCCCTCTATAAGCAGGTTGGCGTTAAAGAAGCAGATCTTAATTTTTCTATTCTTTCAACCGAAAATTCGCAAAATGCAGAATCAAGATGGAAAATATTCCTCGAGGATATGCGTAAGCAAACCGGTCTGACCATCAAGCCATATTTCCAAAGCAATTATGCTGGCCTTGTGCAGGCTATGGCATATGGGCAAACCCAAGTTGGCTGGTTTTCAAATAAATCTGGCCTTGAGGCTGTTAAGTCAGGAAAAGCCGAAGTATTCCTACGCTCTTCGGATCCGTCAGGTGTTGATGGCTATAATTCAATTTTGATTGTCAAAACCGATTCCAAAATTACTCTAGATGATGTCTTAAGATGCGATAAATCGATGGATTTTGGTATGGGTGATGCCAGCTCGACTTCGGGCACTTTGGCACCAATGGCATATTTATTTGCACCTAAAAATATCGACCCTAATAAATGCTTCAAAGTTGTCCGCTCGGCTTCCCATGAGGCGAATTTTAGATCCGTGGCGGGTGGTCTTTTGCCAGTTGCAACTAATAATTCAACTAGCCTTCAGGTGCTTGGCAAAGACGATCCGAAAGAAGTAAAAAAGGTTCGTATTATATGGACTTCGCCAACTCTACCCGAAGACCCAATTATTTGGCGCAAGGATTTGGATCCAGCAAAAAAGGAAAAAATTCGAAATTTCTTCTTGAATTATGGCCGCCAAGGCGATGAGGCACAACAAAAACGCGAAAGAGAAATCCTAAAGTCGCTTTCGTTCGGTCTCTTCCAACCCGCCAATAATAGCCATCTTTTGCCGGTCCAAGAAATGGAAGCCACCGAAGCACTTATCAAAGCGCAAAATACTGGAGATGTCGCAAAAATCGACGCCGCTAAGAAACTATTGGAAAGCCTTCAGGAAGAAGCCAAAAATGCTAAATCGCCGGCTCTTTTACCTACCGAGCCAACCGATCCAACGGCCGCCGCAAATGCGCAGGAAATCTTAAAACTAACAGGAGTCAAAAAATGAATTCTATATCTGCAAATATAGACCTAACTCCACCTACTCGTTCAATTTCTGATAGATTGTTTGATTTGATAGTGTGGGGCGGCATTGCGCTTTTGTTAATTATTAGTTTTGTGCCGGCCGAACTATACAAATTGCCACTTTTGTTCTCTAATTCAGAGAATATGCAGACCTTTACGTCTGAATTTTTGCGGCCCAATTTTGACGCTTGGCAAACCTATGCCAAGGCAATGTGGCTAACGATTCAAATTGCACTTTGGGGCACTTTCTTTGCGGTAATTTTAGCGGTCCCTTTGGGCTTTGCCTGCGCATCAAATGTTTCACCACAATGGCTAGTTTTACCAATGCGCCGCGTTATGGACTTGTTGCGCTCGATTGATGGCCTCGTTATGGGGACTATATTTTTAGTTGCGGTTGGCCTGGGGCCGCTTGCTGGCGTCTTGGCAATTGCTTTGAATACTACTGGCGTTTTGGGTAAGCTATTTTCCGAAGCCGTTGAGGCTAGCGATGGGCGACCAGTTGAAGGTGTTCGCGCAACTGGCGCAGAAAAACTGCACGAAATTAAATGGGGCGTATTGCCACAAGTTGCACCTTTATGGACAAGTTTTGCACTCTATAGATTTGAATCCAACGCCCGCTCGGCAACTGTTTTGGGCCTTATTGGTGCAGGCGGTATTGGACAGAACCTCTTTGAGAGTATTGGTGCCTTTAAATATGAAGAAACGTCTGCAATTGTTATTACTATTGTCATAGCGGTGTCACTAATTGATCTATTGTCGCAAGTTATGCGTTCAAGACTTTTGTAAAGCAAATTATCAATTAACCAAAGGAGCAAAAATGAAACTTTCAAGAAATCTTGCAATTATTAGCTTGGCAGCTGTCGGCCTAGTAATTGCCGCTTGCGGTCAAAATGCAGTTTCAACAAAGCCTAGCAGCGCAAAAGGCGCGGCTAAGGGTAGTGTCTCAATAGTTGGATCTTCAACAGTTTTCCCATTTGCCTCCGTGGTGGCTGAACAATTTGCGGCAAATAATCCAAATCTCGCACCAAAAGTTGAATCAACTGGAACCGGTGGCGGAATTAAAATATTCTGCGAAGGCGTAGGCGCGAATACTCCTGATATCGCAACCGCTTCACGCCCCCTAAAGAAAACTGAGTTTGAAGAATGTGCAAAAAATGGCGTAAAAGATATTGTCGAGCTGGAAATTGGTTTTGATGGCATTGTTTTGGCAAATGCAAAATCTGGCGCAAAAATGCAAATTACCAACAAAGAACTATTCCTTGCAATGGCAAAGGAAGTGCCTGTGGACGGTAAATTAGTTGCCAACCCATATCAAAAATGGAGCGATATTAATCCATCACTTCCCGCCAAAAAGATCGATATTATGGGCCCACCACCAACTTCTGGCACGCGCGACGCTGTTGTTGAGCTGATAATGGAAAAAGGTGCAAAGGAAATACCATTCCTAAAATCTTTAAGCGAGAGCGATAAGGATGGATTTAAAAAGGCCGCTCATACAGTTCGTGAAGATGGTAATTGGCGTGATATGGGCGAAAATGACAATATCATTGTGCAAACTCTAATCTCAAACCCTGATAGCTTTGGCCTTTTCGGCTATTCATTTTATGAAGAAAACCAAGATAGAGTTCAAGCCGCACCGATTGATGGACAGGTTCCAAACACCCAAAACATTGTTGATGGCAAATATTCTGCGGCGCGATCGCTCTATATTTATGTTAAAAAGCAAAAGGCCGGCACAGTTGCCTCGCTTGCGCCTTTCGTGAAAGCATTCATGTCAAACGCTGCATTGGGAGAAAAGGGTTATTTGGTTGCGCGTGGTCTTATCCCTTTACCTGCGAGTGAACTAACCGAACAGCAAAAGATTGCCGAAGCTATGACACCAATGCAAGCCCCAGAAAAATAGGCTTTGCGGAAAAATTCTAAGATAAAGAATTAAAAAAACGCCCCGCCAATAAAAATGGCGGGGCAAGTTTCAGCGTAAAACTTGTAGGATTAGGCCGCGTCTGTCGAGCCTTCTTCAAATGATTTTGCCAAATCTAAGAGACGGCGGCGCGGACGCTCGCCAAGGCGATAATAAGCGCGAATAAGTTCGCGAGTCTCTTTTTGGCGAAGCAATTCTGGCGAAATGTCATCATGATCATTGGCGACCGCTGTATTTGCAGCTGTCGGCGCTGCCAAGCCATCATAGAAATATTGAATTGGCACAGATAAAGAAGCTGACAATTCGAACAAGCGACTCGCGGTTATACGATTAGCACCACATTCATATTTTTGAATTTGCTGAAAGCGAATGCCAACCATATTCGCCAATTGCTGCTGCGTCATGCCCATTAAACGACGACGACGGCGAAGCCTACGACCAACGTGTAAATCAATTGAAGTTGCCATTTTAATCTCCGATAGCTTGGGCAATAAATTGTCATTGCCCCAAAGTGATACATGTTTTTTCTATGCAGGATAATTTGCAACCGGTGTGCCGATTAGGTTTCGTTAATGCGAATAAATGACATTTGTTCCAAGCTAGGCCTTTTGTTTTGGCAAAGCCATACCTATGTAGAGCTTTGGCATATTGCCAAGCTTTAGGAGTTTGAAATGGATATTGGTCCAGTAGAGTGGCTTGTTAGAACTGTTCTATCATTATTTTTATGGGTAGTAATTATTGATGCGGTGCTTAGCTGGCTTATTAATTTTGACGTTGTTAATACGCGAAATCGATTGGTTGGCACAATTGCCGATGCTTGTAATCGTCTAACAACGCCTGCGCTTGCCCCAATCAGAAAATTCATTCCACCAATTGGCGGCTTGGATATTACACCTGTTGTATTGATTATTGGCATAAATTTCCTACAGATATTTGTGGTTCCATTAATCCCATTCTAAAAGATGGGTGCGTTCATTATCGATCATAAAGATGGCGCGGTGATTTATATCCGCGCCAGCACAAATGGTAATTCAGATTCTATTTTAGGAATTGAAACGCGCTCGAATGGCAAATCATATTTAAAAATAAAAACCTCGGCGATTGCCGAAAATGGCCACGCCAATGACGCAATCATGAAATTATTGGCGAAGCGCTTGGATATTCCTAAGTCCTTAATCTCCATCCTAAGCGGTCACACATCGCGTGAGAAATCCTTATTGGTAAATGCGCCAAAAGACTATATAGAGGCGCGTCTAAAAAATTCCTAAGCGAGAATATAATGCGCGCAAAATTAATCGATGGCAAATCCATCGCCCAAAACCTCAATGAGCAAACCAAACAATTTGTAAATGAGTTTATTGCCCAAAATGGATTTGCCCCCAGCCTTGCGGTGATTTTGGTTGGCGAAGACCCTGCAAGCCAAGTCTATGTGCGCAACAAAATACGAACTGCAGGTGAAATTGGCATAAATTCGGTTGAAATTTTATTCGATAAAGATGCCACTCAAGAAGAAATCGAAGAGAAAGTCTTGGAGCTTTCACAAGATTCAAAGATTGACGGCATTTTAGTGCAATTGCCACTTCCCAAGCACCTTAATGAAGACAGCGTTATTGAAAAAATTGACCCACTCAAGGACGTCGATGGATTAAGTGAAAAGAGCGCCGGCAAATTGGTTTTAGGCAAGCCAGGGCTTAGGCCATGCACCCCCAAGGGATCTGTTATACTCGCAAAATCGGCTTTGGGTGAAAATCTATCGGGCCTCAATGTTGTTGTTGTTGGTCGCTCCATATTGGTTGGCAAGCCTGCGGCCCTTTTATTTTTGGCTGAGAATTGCACTGTGACAATTGCCCATTCAAAGACAAAGAACCTAAAAGAATTGTGCCAATCGGCTGATATTTTGGTTGCTGCTATTGGTCGTCCGAAAATGATTGATGCGGGATATATAAAATCTGGCGCATGCGTGATTGACGTTGGAATTAATCGGATTGAAGATAATTCAACCAAGAGCGGCTCGCGTTTAGTCGGCGATGTAGATTTCGAAAACGCCAAAGAGATAGCGGGCGCAATTACACCCGTCCCCGGCGGTGTTGGCCCAATGACTATTGCATGTTTGATGGCAAACACTCTCGAGGCCGCCAATTTAAGGCGTGCACTGTAATTATGGCCTTATAATAAACAAAGTTTTCAGCTTTTAATGCGATAATTACGAAAAATAGGGCGCTATAGTATATTATGGAAAAAAGATTTTTTGGAACCGACGGGATTCGCGGTGAAGCAAACCAATGGCCAATGAACGCCGAAACTGCCTTAAACTTGGGTATGGCAGCGGGGACTTATTTCAAATCCAACACCCAAAATAAGATAGTAATTATCGGCAAAGATACCCGCCGTTCTGGCTATCTAATTGAGTTTGCCTTGGTATCTGGTTTTGCCGCGGTTGGCATGGACGCGCGTATTCTTGGGCCAGTTCCGACACCTGCAGTTGGTATTTTAACCCGATCCTTGCGGGCCGATTTAGGCGTTATGATTTCGGCGTCGCATAATGGGTTTGCCGACAATGGCATTAAATTGTTTGGGCCTGATGGCTTTAAATTATCTGATAGCCAAGAGCGCGACATCGAAGCACTTTTAAGAGATCCCGCAAATATTCCGCGCGCGACACCAAACCATATTGGCCAAGTCAAAAGCTTTGAGGACGCACGTGGCCGTTATGTTGAATTTGCCAAAAATGCTTTTCCGCGCGGTGCACGCCTTGATG
>CAYTWK010000020.1:10463-15672 GCA_964442095.1 uncultured Caulobacteraceae bacterium
CTTGATGGTCTGCGGGTCGTTGTGGATTGCGCGAATGGTGCGGCATACAAGACTGCACCTTGGGCATTATTCGAATTGGGCGCAGAAGTTGTCGAAATTGGCGTGAACCCCAATGGCACGAATATTAATGATGGATGCGGCTCAACTGACCTTAGCCTATTAAAAAAGACTGTCCTTGAGAGGCGCGCCGATATCGGGATTGCCCTTGATGGTGACGCCGATAGGATTGCATTAATTGATGAAAAGGGCAATGAGATAGACGGCGATCAAATTATCGCGGCAATTTCACGTGATATGATTAAAAACCAAACCCTGCAAGGCGGTGCGGTAGTCGCGACTATAATGTCCAATCTTGGCCTAGAGCAATTTATACAAGCCCAAGGCGTTGATTTTTTTAGAACTGATGTCGGCGATAGAAGCGTTGTCGCAAAAATGCGCGAAGCTGGCTGCAATCTTGGCGGCGAACAATCAGGCCATATTATCGCCCTTGACTATGCCACAACTGGTGATGGCCTAATTAGTGCGCTATTGGTTCTTAGCACTATGGTAATGTCTAATAAGCGCGCTTCTGAGGTGTTGAATTGTTTCACGCCAGCGCCGCAAATCAAAAAGAATATTCGCTATAGTGGTGTATCGCCCCTTAAAGATGCCAAAATTCTTGATTTAGTCGAAAAAACTAAATTAGACTTGTCACAAAAAGGTTCGCGCCTTGTGGTGCGCACTTCTGGAACCGAACCATTAGTTCGCCTAATGGCCGAGGGCGCAGATAAAGATGCCCTAAAAGCAACTATTGATGAATTGGCAAACGCAATTAATGGCGCGCGGGTTTAATTTATAAAGCCAAATTATATGCCTAGCGCTGCTCTTTGGATTGCGAATAATTTTTCGCAACCTTCTTTGGCAAGTCCAAGTAATTCTTGGAATTCGCCCTCGGTAAAAGGGCGCTCTTCGCCGGTCGCCTGTATCTCTATAAGGCCCAGATTTTGCGCAATAATAAAGTTTGCGTCGGCTTCGGCATTGCTATCTTCATCATAGTCCAAATCCAAAACCGCATGGTCTTTAAAGATGCCACATGAAATAGCGGCAACTTGCGCCTTTATTGGGTTTTTCTCTAGCAAACCCTCTTCAAGTAGGTAGTTTATAGCGCTATGAAGGGCGACATAGGCTCCAGTTAGCGCCGCCGTGCGCGTGCCGCCATCGGCTTGGATAACATCACAGTCGAGAGTTATTTGACGCTCCCCCAAAGCCTCCAAATCGACAACAGAGCGCAGTCCTCGGCCAATTAGGCGCTGAATTTCTTGGGTGCGGCCCGATTGTTTGCCACTTGCGGCTTCGCGTTTGCCGCGGGTATGGGTCGCGCGCGGCAGCATGCCATATTCGGCGGTGACCCAACCACGCTTTTGCCCGCGCATCCAAGCTGGCAATTTCTCATCAATACTGGCGGTTACCAAAACATGTGTATTCCCGAATTTTGCAAGGCATGACCCTTCGGCATAGGCCGAAACTTTGGTTTCAAGACTAATGGCGCGGGTTTCATTAAAGGCACGTTTTGATGGGCGAATTATGGTCATTCATTTTCTTTCTTGGCTTCGTCGATAAACTCTATCAAACCATCGGGGACATCGCAAATAATATGGCCTTTTTCGATATCCACAATCGGCACATTCGCCATTGTAAACGGCAATAGCCAAGATTTGCTTGTGTTTGGTGTCTTTGAAATTTCAAGCAAATCACCGGCGGCAGTAATAATATTTGAAACCACGCCCAAGTCCTCACCATTCAATCCAAGCGCCTTTAGGCCGATTAAATCGACATGATAAAATTCATCATTGGCAGTAGGCGGTAATTTCTCACGCGGCACATAAAGCTTGGTATTTCGATATGCCTGTGCCTGTTCACGGGTAATTTCATTTTTCGGGAAAAATGCAAAGCCATCTTTAATGGCACGCGATGATTTCACCTCAAATAAAATAGCGCCCCCCTCAGAGAGGAAAGGCGCGTATTTAAATATGTCTTTTTCGTTTTGGGTGAAAGACTTTAGGCGTATCTCACCCTTAACGCCAAACGCGCCTTGGATAATTCCAACCAAAATCAGATTATCCATTTTCGCGCTTTTTTTAGACATAATTATTCCGCAGCAGGCTCTTCGGCTGCTACTTCTTCTGCTGGTGCTTCTACTGCTACTTCTTCAGCTACAACTTCCGGCGCAGCTTCTTCTACAGCAGGCTCAGCGGCAGCAGCTTCGGCATCGGCCTTAGCTTGTTCAGCAGCTTCTGCAGCATCAGCCGCAGCTTGTGCTTTTTCAGCTTCGCGCTCTTGCGCTTTTTGGCCTGGCTTGCCTTTGTTAGGGTTGTTACCTTGGGTCCAAGTGCCAACGCCTTGCGCCGCCAAGAAACGTGCAACGCGGTCTGTTGGTTGTGCACCCTTTTTAATCCAAGCCGCAGCAGCTTCTAGATCTACCACAAAGCGCGAACCTGAATCTGATGGTAAAAGTGGGTTATATGTGCCCAATTTTTCAATAAAGCGACCATCACGCGGTGAACGTGCATCAGCAACCACAATACGATAAACAGGGCGTTTTTTTGAACCACCACGGGCCAAACGAATTTTCAATGCCATTTTCTTCTCTTCCTTTTACAAAATTAAATTATTTCTTCTTCCCAAAACCGCCAAGACCAGGCAAACCGCCAAGACCCGGAAGTCCACCACCGCCAAGCCCCGGAAGGCCAGTTGGTGGGTTTGAAACTTGTTGATTATTATTCTGACCAAGTGCTTTTTGGCCAAGCTGTTGCAAAGCGGCTTGGTCGATTTGTGGGCCACCAATAAGGCCTTTCATACCGCCCATGCCGCCCATTCCCATGCCGCCGAGTTTGCCCATAAGACCCTTCATGCCGCCCTTACCCATGCTTTTAACCATGTCGGCCATGGAGCGGTGCATTTTGAGAACCTTATTAACTTCAGCAACGTCAACACCCGCGCCTTTAGCAATACGGCGGCGACGTGACGCATTCAATAAATCAGGCTTGGCGCGTTCCGCCTTGGTCATAGATGATATAATTGCCATTTGACGATTAATCATTTTTTCTGGCAAAGCGCCGCTCTCGAGCGCTTTTTTGGCCGCCTGTGCACCCGGCAGCATGCCCATAATTCCCCCGAGGCCGCCCATGTTCTGAATTTGCTTTAATTGCTGTGCCAAATCATCAAGATCAAATTTGCCCTTGGCCATTTTTGCGGCCATTTTTTCAGCAGCCGCAGCATCATGCGCCTCCACGGCCTTTTCAACCAAAGCGACAACATCGCCTTGGCCAAGGATACGCCCTGCGATGCGTTTTGCATCAAAATTATCAAGGCCATCTATTTTCTCGCCAACACCCAAAAATTTAATCGGCAGGCCAGTAACCGCGCGCATAGAAAGTGCCGCACCGCCGCGACCGTCACCATCGGCACGAGTGAGAATAATACCTGTTAAAGGCAAAGTTTCATGGAAACGCCGCGCAGTTTCAACGGCATCTTGGCCAGTCAAGCTATCGGCAACAAGCAAAATTTCCGCAGGTTTTGCGATTTTGGCAATATCCGCGGCTTCGGTCATCATTTCTTCGTCAATCGAAGTCCGGCCAGCAGTATCGAGAATTAGAACGTCAAAGCCGCCAAGACGCGCCGCAGTTAAAGCGCGATTAGTAATATCCTTTGGCATCTGCCCTTGGATAATCGGCAGGCTTTCAACTTCGGCAGTTTTTGCCAAAATTGCCAATTGTTCCATAGCAGCAGGCCTTCGAACATCGAGCGATGCCAATAGAACCTTTTTACGTTCACGCGTCCTAAGCCTTAGCGCCAATTTGCCCGCGCTAGTGGTTTTACCCGAGCCCTGAAGGCCCGCCATCATAATAACGCTTGGTGGGGCACCAATTATAAGGCCAGCAGGCTCTTCATTGCCGCCCAAAGTATCAATCAAAGCGTCATGAACGATTTTTACAACCTGTTGACCAGGTTTTACGGCGCGAATAATCTTTTCGCCGACAGCTTCTTCTTTGATTTTATTTATAAAGGTTTTGACCACCGGAAGCGCAACATCCGCCTCTAATAGGGCGACGCGAACTTCGCGCAATGCAGCATCAACATCTGATTGTGACAAAGCACCGCGGCCAGTTAAGCCGTCGAACACGCCCGTCAATCTCTCTGTTAAAGCCTCAAACAAATTTACTTCTCCGCGTTGTTCTTTTGGCGAACTGGTGCGTCGGCTACGCTTGCAAATATGTCCAATATTCGCGGCGCTTGCCTCCTGCCATTTCATCCAAAATCCCTAACGCTTGGTTAGACATTCCTAGCACAACGCAAAACGCCCCGCTGGGCGTAAACGCTGAGCGGGGTGACTTCCTTACCCCATTCGTTTGACCCGCAATCTATATGCGGACGAGACCGTGTAAGCAAAGTTTGTTTGGCAATGTGCCGTAATTGAGGGTGCTAATAGTTGAAAAGACGCAAAGAGTCAAATGTGATAGGCCTTAATGTCGGCCATCGCCAAAGAATCTCCATAATATAGCGGCAGTGAGTGCTAAAAAGCCAATTTTCGCAATTGTAAACGAGACCACCAATTTACGGACATTCATAATATTTTGCTGATGAATCGCCATATCCTCTTTGGAAAGGGGTTTTGGATTATCCCAATCTTCGTCGCTTATGGATTTATGTTCTGATTGGTCTTTCATTATTTCTCAAATGGATCTTTCACTAAGATTGTGTCATCGCGCTCTGGCGAGGTCGAGAGCATCGCAACTGGTCTGCCGACTAATTCTTCGATGCGCCGCACATATTTAATTGCATTTGCTGGCAAGTCTTTCCATGAGCGCGCGCCATAGGTCGTTTCACTCCAACCCTCTAGGGTTTCATAAATCGGCTTAACAGCGGCCTGTTGGTTTAGATTTGCGGGCAAATAGTCAAAAACTTCGCCATTGATTTCATAGCCCGTGCAGATTTTCAATTCATCCATGCCATCAAGAATATCAAGCTTGGTTAGTGCCATGCCATCAATACCGCCAACACAGCAAGCTTGGCGCACCAAAACCGCATCAAACCAGCCACAGCGGCGCTTGCGGCCGGTTACTGTGCCAAATTCATGACCCCGCTGACCTATTCCTTCGCCGATTTCGTCAAATAATTCAGTTGGGAACGGCCCTTCGCCAACGCGGGTCGTATAGGCTTTGGTAATCCC
>CAYTWK010000021.1:0-7040 GCA_964442095.1 uncultured Caulobacteraceae bacterium
CGGGGCGTAGTCGATAACGGAGGAGTTCTTGAACACTGCCCTGTCCTACAGGGGCAACCAAAACACCGCCGACTTTTAGCTGCGCGAGCAGTTTATCGGGCCGCGTGGGGCATGCGCAGGTGGTTATTATTGCGTCAAAGGGGGCCTGATCGGGCCACCCGAGATTGCCGTCGGCGCATTTGGAGACGACATTAGAAAGGTTTAAAGTCTCGAAGGTCTTTTGCGCGTCCCGTAACAATGCGCGGTAACGCTCTATGGTAAAAACCCTGCGGCAAAGATGGGAAAGGATTGCAGTTTGATAGCCAGAGCCAGTCCCGATTTCTAGGACAATCTCGCTGCCCTTTAGCTCGAGGGCGGCGGACATTGCACCAACAACAAAGGGCTGGGAAATGGTTTGGCCGAACTTAATCGGTAGAGCCGAATTATCCCATGCTTTGTCATAAAATTCTTGGGCGACAAATTTTTCGCGCGGGACTTTTTCCATGGTTTCCAAAACCCGCGCGTCGCGTATTCCCTGCTGCCGAAGCGCAAGGATAAGCTGGGCGCGTTGGGTTTGAAAATCAATCGTCATAATTCGGGCCCAAATATTCAAACTCTTTGGCAAGTTCGCGCAAAACTTTATGGGAGGTAAGGTCGATATGGAGCGGGGTTACAGAAATACGGCCATCTTGGATTGCGCGCAAATCAGAGCCGATTGGCGGTGTGTAATTTTGCGCATTATAGCCAAGCCAATAATAATCATTGCCGCGCAAATCTTCGCGGCGATCAACATGGTTTACGTCTTCTTCGCGCGCACCTTGGTAGGTGGCCTCTATCACGGCTTCATCGCCAGCAATTGCATCGGGGAAATTGACGTTCATAACCACGTCTTCG
Organism: uncultured Caulobacteraceae bacterium; assembly: GCA_964442095.1. Classification (GTDB taxonomy): domain Bacteria; phylum Pseudomonadota; class Alphaproteobacteria; order Caulobacterales; family Aquidulcibacteraceae; genus Pseudaquidulcibacter. Next base: position 874 of record CAYTWK010000021.1, read on the forward strand.
GGCCATTTATGCGCCCAAAGTCGCTCTATGATTTTTGCGCCATATTCTTTGGCGACATCCCAGCGAACATCTTCGCCGAGGTGGTAATTTATGGACTGCGATAGCGCAATTGAGGGTATGCCCATTTGCATGCCTTGGGTCGCGCCGGCAACTGTGCCGGAAACGGTTACATCTTCGGCGAGATTTTGACCGCGGTTTACGCCAGAAAGAATTAAATCGGGCTTTTTGCCCTTCACGAGGTCAAGAATGCCTAGAATAACGCAATCGGTTGGGGTGCCAGAGCATGAAAAGCGATTATTACCCAATTTTCGCACCCTGATTGGGTCAACAAGAGTAAGAGCACGAGATGCACCAGAGCGTTCGACATCCGGCGCAACCACCCAAATATCATCGCTTAGGGTGCGGGCAATGGTTTCAAGGATTTCTAGACCGGGGGCATGAATACCATCATCATTAGTAAGTAAAATTCGCATTTAAAATTGCCCAATTAATATGTAAAAGCCCGACTCATTGTTAAAGTCGGGCTTACACTATTGGTATAATATTTCTAGCTTTTAATCAGCATAAAGCCGTTAGGCGTTATCGCCAACTTTCATCGCGCCCAATATCGCGCCAGCTACAGTGCTAATCAAAAGGATATGAACCGCGTCAAGCAAGAATGCCTCGATTGGGTGTGGGCTATAGGCGAATGTATACATTTGACACGCTAAAACCAAAAATACACCAATCTTTAGACCTTTTTGCGCACCGCCTTTGAGTGTCGAAATATTGGATTTATTGATCATCATCCCGAGCCCTATGGACAAACTTAACGGCATTATCCAACCCAATGCCATTTTCCAACCAAAAGGCGCGAGTTCTTCCTTTGTATATCCATTCCATTCCATCCATTGAGATGAAAACAAAGCGCCATAGATTAAAAACCCAATTGCATAAGCTGCAACCGCAGCTACCAAAACTGGAACCAATTTAAGACCGAATATTTTCATGATAGCCTCCCAACTATTGCAATGCCGCATTATATTTTCTCGCTTTACGCCGCGGCAATGCTTAAACTAAGCATACTTATTGGTAATTGTCTAGCAAAACTGAACAAAGCACTCTATCGATTCCAATTCATGATTTATAAATAAGAGCACGCTATCTATTGGAGTAATATGCTAAAAAATCTATATTATAAAATGCGCGAATTGGCTAAATCGCCAAAATCAGAAAATGCTTTGGCGGCCGTTTCATTTGCCGAGGCAACATTTTTTCCAATACCGCCCGATGTTATGCTTTTACCAATGGCCACACTGCGGCCCGAAAAAGCTTGGCGCTATGCATTCATTTGCACAATTGCCTCCATATTGGGTGGCATTGCCGGTTATGCAATCGGCATGTTTTTGATGGATAGTATTGGCAAGCCACTTTTGGATTTGTATGGCTATTCCGATAAACTGGCGCATTTTCAAGCTAGCTTTCAGCAATGGGGCGCGTGGATCATTCTTATAAAGGGTCTGACACCTATTCCCTTTAAACTTGTTACGATTGCTTCAGGGCTGGCCCATTTTAATTTTGCGATTTTCGTTATTACGGCCACTCTTACTCGTGCGATGCGCTTTTATTTGGTGGCGGGTCTTGCCAAGAAATTTGGCCCATCAATCGAGCCTTTTATAGAAAAGCAATTATATTGGGTAACTGGTGCATTGGCTGCTTTTATTATTTTTGGCTTTTGGATTGCCACCAAGATTTAACTGAACAGAATTAATTTTCCTGCTCATATTCTGTTCAGATTGATTGTGCGATACTCCTTTCATCGATTGGCAAATAGCCATAGATTTTAGGAGACAGTTCAATGGGCAAAAAATTTGCAATCATCGCAACCGCCGCAGTATTAGCAGGCGCTATGGCAATCCCTTCGGTTTCAATGGCACAAGATGCGCGCTATTATGGCTATAATTCAGATACTGAATGCCAACAACGCGTCAATAATGGAACAACTACTGGCGGTCTAGTTGGCGCGGGTCTTGGCGCTGTCGCTGGTAGAAGCCTCGCTTCACGTGGCAATCGTAATGAAGGCGCGGTATTGGGCGCAGTTGTGGGCGCTGTAATCGGCTCACAAGTTGGCAAAAATCGCCATGCATGCGATGACCAATATCAATATAATCGCAATCGCCAACAAGGTTCATATGGTTATCCATCTAGCACTTATGGCAACCAAAGCTATGGCACATATGGAAACTATGGCTATAATAATGGTGGCTATTCACCGAGCCAATATGGAAATGACGATTATTACGAAGATCGCTCTTATTCTCGCCATCAAAATAGTTCTTATAATGGCTATGAAAATCGCAGATATAGCTATTCAGCACCGGTTCAATATTCGCGTCAAAACAATTGCGGTTGGGGCACTGCGGCCTATCAATTGCCAAATGGCCGCGTAGTTCACGACCCAGTATATATGTGCCGCCAAAGAAATGGCGAATGGGTTGTAACTAACCGATAGCATCAAAGATCCAATTCGGCCCCCACCCAAAAGGTGGGGGCTTTGTTTTTGGGGTTTCAAAAATTGTTAATTTGACATTTGCGCTGGTTTTTGCGCATTTTGTTATTAACATGCTATTTGATTGACATTCGCCTTTGAAGGGAAACAGCACACCTTTTCAGCGAAAGCGCAAGCTTAGCCAAAAAAAATAATATATATAAATAGGCGGGCAGAATGTTCGCTTTAAAAGTCCTAGAATGGGAATGGTGTAATGAAGAAAAGTATAATTGCCGCTTTGGCATTGTCAGGCATTGGTGTTTTAACCGCCGGCAGCGCGTCGGCGCAGTGTGTTTGGGTTTCGTGCCCCAATAGCGCCCCGCCTCCAGCGCAATACCAACAAGAAACCTATTACCCGCAAAGCCGGGAAACTTATCGTCAGGAATCGTCGAGTTCCTATGATAATAGTTATAATGATGGCTATCGCGATGGTGTCCGCGCCGCAAAAAGCAAGGCAAAAGCAACCAGCACGCGCCGCACATCAAGTGTCAGTTCTGGTCAAGGCGCGCGCCGCTCAAGCGCAGTTCGCAGCCATAATCGCGCCACCGTATCGCGTTCAAGTGTAACACGTTCAAGCGCAGTCCGCACAAGTTCGGCAAGATCTAGCTCGGTTCGCAGCAATCGCACACATGTTCAATATAGTGCACCTGTGAGAAGACAAGCCAGCGTCACTACTTCAAGATATAGCCAAAATTATCGCGCGCCGGTTCGCCAATCTAGCCGCTCTAACTATAATAATTATCAAACAACATATGTTCAGCCGTATCGCGATAATGCCGCTACTTACAATGCTGCAAGCTATGGAAATTCAATTAATGTCGCAAGCTATGGTGGGCGCGGCGAAAGTTGGGTTACTACCAGTCGTCAAATCGTTCGTTATTCGACACCACATGTAATTGTGAATGATGGCGGTCGCTCATGCGGTTGGGGCAATCAGATTATGGCAAATGGTCAAATGACCTCTAGCCAAGCCTATGTTTGCCATTGCGCACAAGGTTGGTTGCCGCGCTAATTTTTAGAAAAAGAATAATTTTAGGAAATCGGAGAATAAGATGAAAAATATTAAAATGATGGGCGTTTCTATCCTTTGTGTTGGCCTTTTTGCCGCCACTAGCGCCAGCGCGGGTCATCAATCAGGCTATGAAGCAAATGATTGCCGCCAAGATCAAAGAACTGCAGCTACTGTTGGTGGCTTTATTGGTGCAGGTGGTGGCGCTGCTGCGGGCCGCGCCTTGGCCGCCGCATCAGTTCGCCCAGAAGGCGTAATTTTGGGCACAGTTGTTGGGGCTGTTATTGGCGCAAAAGTCGGCAAAAAAACCGTAGAATGTAACACTAATGACTATACCCAAAGCCGCGGCCGTTCTTATGGCGAAAGCTATGGCAATGCCCATCACGGTCGCCGCGAAAGCCACCGCAATGCTATGCCGCGTGAATATCGCCAAAATCACTATGGCAATGTCGCGCCACATGGCTATTCAACCGGAGAAAGCTATTATGAAAGCAATGGCTGGTATGTGCCTTCATCGCAAAGCTATTATGGCCAAGAGCGCCGCGTAATGTATTATAATGCGCCAGTGGCAACACCGGTTATGGTTGCACCTGCACCGGTTTATGCACCGGCACCTGTCTATGCACCTGCGCCGCAATATTATTCTGCACCAAGTGTTCAACAATGGACCACAGGCCCTGATTATGTTCCTGCACCAGTCCAATATGTTCCTGCGCCGCAATATGCACCTGCGCAGCCAAGCCCTTGTGGTCAATGGGTTTGCCAACGCTAATTTAAATTATTGAAATTTATGGATTTTGCCCCGCCAAATTGGTGGGGCATTTTTTTGCCAGAAAATTCACTCATTTTTGTGCGTTGCAGCAAAAATTACCTTGACTTCGCATATGCAGCATATTATATACACTATAGCGCCGCTTCCTCCCCCCCACCTTTTATGTTGGCGCAAAAATTGGAGTTTATTATGGCTAAGACAAGCGAAACCAACCCTATCAACGAAGGCGTTGAAAAATTTACTGCTTTTGTTGCGGACGCAACTAAAAGCAACCAAGCAAATCTTGAAGCTTTGACTACAAGTGCTCAAATCCTTGCTAAAGGCACACAAGAAGCCGCAACTGCTGGTGCAGCTTATGCAAAAAGCGCTTTCGAAGCAGCTACCGAAGCTACAAAATCACTTAGCGGTGCCAAATCATTGCAAGAAGTTGTTGAAATCCAAGCTGATTATTCAAAAGCTGCGCTTGCCACTTGGATGTCTGAAGTAACAAAAATCACTGAGCTTTTGACGACTACTTACAAAGACGCCGCAAAGCCAGTATCTGAATCTTTGTCTGCATTTACTGCGAAATTGCAACAAGCAGCGCAATAATTTTTTCTAAACTAGACTCAAAAAGCCCGCCAATTGGCGGGCTTTTTTATTGCTTTTAAAGCTCTCTAAAAGGTATATCTTGCACTTAAGCTTAGGCGACGGCCGGGGCGCGGAAATAGATCTTTTAGGACAGAAGTATGTTCCCTGACCTCTTCATTTGTGGCGTTCTGAACTTCAAAATGCAATAACCAATTAGGATTTACAGATGGCCGATATGCCATGCCAAAATTAACAATATTTGCGCCATCGGTTGGGGTTTCAAAGGCCGCAATTTTATCTTGCTTTTCGAGCATTTGGACATTGGCATCAAGGCTTAGACCCTCAATTTGAGCTTTCAGGCCCAGTGTAGTCATTAAGGGCGGCATGCGCGGAATATTACCGCCGACGGAATATTTGCCGCGAACATGGTCGACACCCAAATGACCCGCCAAAGAAACAGGACCAAATTTTCCCAATTCTTGATTGATAGAAATCTCATAGCCATTTAGTTTGGCATCTCTTTGCGAAACTTCAAAAACGGGCAAATCATCAATAATATCCCCTCTTGGGGTAAAGGCGATGAAATTATCAAAATCCGCTTGCCAGATATTGGCCTCGATATGGGTGCTATCATTGTCCCAATGGCTCGCAAGCTCAAGAGATTTAGCGTTTTCGATGCGAAGGTTTGAATTGCCAATTTCATAGCTTTGGGTTGCAGCGTGCGGCCCATCAGCGAATAATTCAGTTTCAGTCGGAACCCGATTTGTATTTGCAAAAGTCAGCGCCAATCGCAATTGCTCAATTGGTTTTACAAAAGCGCTAATTGAACTTGAGGCGGCATCAAAACTGCGGCGGCCCGCAATGCCAGAATACTTAACGCTTTCGGTGCGCGCACCAAATTGCGATCCCCAATTGCCAGTTTCATAGTTTCCAATCGCAAAAATACCGCGATTTTTAATTGAAACCGGCAATATAAAGGCTTCATCGCCAATTGCCTCGAAGTCTCTATCTGATAATTGGCCACCAAAGAGTCCCTCAAAATTGCCAATTTTCGCGCTTCTTCCTTCAAAGCGGACTTCATAACCCTCACTCTTAAATACCGTCCCAATGTCGCCATTAAATTCCACTTCGGCATGTTCATAATCGCCAGTAGTTGCATTTAAGGAAACCAGCGCCAATGGCCCAGAAAGCTTTTGCGAAGCCGCAAAATCAATCCGAGTTTGCTCCAATACTATATTAGCTTCTTCACCGGGAATTCCATATTCTGATGAAGTATCTCTCCAAGAAAG
>CAYTWK010000021.1:7050-15398 GCA_964442095.1 uncultured Caulobacteraceae bacterium
GCTTTGGTATTTTCGCCAACATAGCCAAGGCTAGCGCCCCAAATATCTATTTTGCCACCAGAATTGAAAACGCGGCCTTCGGTATCGTCGCCTGTAATGGCGCGCAATTGCGCAGTTTGCGCAAATCCTGGGATAGAATAATCGCCAGATGTTCTGCTAAGGCCGTCTAGTTTGAATACAAAATCGCCCGCTACATAAGAAACTGATCCTGCTGCAGATTTAATATCGTCGCGTCCCGAAACGCCAACAAAACCTTCGCCCGAAAAGCCTGGTTTACCAAGCTTGGTTGGCAAGCGCCCATCAATAATATTTACAACACCGCCGACTGCATTTGCGCCAAACCGAAGCGCTGCTGCGCCTTTTAAAACCTCTATGCTCTGCGCCTCGAGGCCATCAATGGCTGGCGCATGATCTGGCGAGATTGTGCTAGCGTCAATACCAAGCATGCCATTTGAAAGCACGCGTATCCTGTCTTCGCCAAGGCCGCGGATAATTGGACGCGAGGCATTTGGGCCAAAAAAGGTCGAGCGAACACCAGTTTGACCGCTTAAAGTTTCACCAATTCCGCCATTGATTGATTTAATGAGTGCGGTATCACGATTTATTACCACAACACCTTGGTTAATTGCATCTTTGCGCGATGAGAGCGCCGAAGCGGTTACAATTACAACATCTGCTTCTTGGGGAGGTAATGCAGTTGGGGCTTCAAAAAACATTATTTATATTTCCGTCTGTTTATATTTATTCTTATCAATATGTTATATTATAACATAATGGACGCGGATTTGCTTGTCAAACCGATTATATGCTTTATGACTTTTCTCAATTGCCAATAATATTCATTCAAAATTGAATAGGAATGACAAAAATGCTTGAGATTATCATTGGAATTGTATTGGCGATTGGTGTTTGCGTTATTGCGCATGTCGCGAAGATGGACCGCGAACGCGTGTTTTATCCCTTTCTTTTAATGGTAATAGCTTCATATTATTTGTTGTTCGCCGCTATCGGCAATTCAATCCATGCGGCATTGGCGGAAATGGTTCCGATGGCATTATTTTCGCTTTTGGCAATATGGGGTTTCAAGCGAAATCTTTGGATAGTTGTTGGCGCACTAATTGCCCACGGAGTTTTTGATTTTAGTCACGCTCTGTTTATAAATAACGATGGGGTTCCTATTTGGTGGCCGGGATTTTGCGCGGCATTTGACATTGTCTGCGCTGCCTATTTAGCCCGTCAAATAAAGGCAAAGATAATTTCGCCCTAGCTTCAATTCTGATTTACTTAGGGTTTGTTGCTCCTAAACTCCTGCCATTCTGCTTTTGTGATTTCCCAAATTTGCGACATCATCAATCCACCGACATAATGGCGCGCTTCCTCGCGAATGGGCCGCATACGACTATTAATTGATACTTGAACCGAGGCTTTATTTGCTTTGGCTTTTGGAATTATTAGAACTTCTTGACCAAGCTCATTAAACCAATAGTCGGTTACCGCAATCGCCGCCTCGCTTGCATAACCTTGGTTTTGGTGCTCCTTGGCAATCCAAAAGCCACGATTATCTTTGCCAAGGCGAAGGCTTATAACGCCAATAAGCTCTTCGGAGTGCGATTTTCGAAATATTGCCCAATGCCATGCTTCTCCATTACGCATCGATACAAGGGCAGCATTTTCAATAAAATCGCGCGCGCCATCATCTGGATAAGGCCAAGGAATTGTATTGGCCAAAAACTCGACAATCTCAAAATGTGGGAATTTTTCTTGAATTTGCGGCGCATCTTCAAGGCATAAAGGGCGCAGCAAAAGACGCTGTGTATGTAATATTGGAATATTGCCCATTAAATTTAGCCTTTAAGTTTTGAACTACAATAGCACACCTATCCAAAGAAAAAACGGGGCCAAAAGGCCCCGCTCTAAAAGATTAAACTGGCAGAACCACTATTCTTCAATTTTGTGCGGTAATTCATTTGCCGGTGGCTCATGGCCAGTAACAAACTCGCCTTTGGCAAGCCTTGAATTCCACATGCCATAAACAAAATACAAAACAGTAGCCCCAACAAGGAACCATCCGAAGAATATTAAAACTCTCTGTTCTACTGTGAAGATCAGATAGCAGCAGCTAAGAATGCCGACTATTGGCAAAATTGGATAAAGTGGAACTTTAAAGCCACGCGGCAAATCTGGGCGATTTTGGCGAAGCCAAATTACAGATACACAGACAATTGCGAATGCGGCCAAAGTGCCGACCGACGTAACATCACCTAATACATTGATGTCAAAAATGCCTGCAGCAAGTGCAACTACTACACCGACCAAAAGTGTATTAATCCAAGGCGTTTTGAATTTAGAATGGATAACCGAGAACACTTTTGGCAAAAGCCCATCACGCGCCATTGCATAGAAAATCCGAGTTTGGCCATACATTAGAACCAAGACCACAGAGGTTAGACCGATAATAGCGCCCGCTTTGATGGTCATTGCGAACCATGCCCATTGTGGACCAAGGCTATCAACGGCAACCGCAACAGGATCTGGAACGTTAAGCTCCTTGTAATTGACCATCATGGTCAAGACTGTAGCAACCAACATATAAAGCACTGTGCAGACTACCAATGAACCAATGATGCCGATTGGCATATCGCGTTTCGGGTTTTTTGCTTCTTGTCCGGCGGTTGAAACCGCTTCAAAACCAATATAGGCGAAGAAAACGATTGATGCAGCACGAACAACGCCTTCAAAGCCAAATTTTCCCTCGCCCTCATTTGGCGGAATAAACGGAACCCAGTTTTTTGACAATTCAGGTAAATGGGTTAAAACTTTCCAGCCACCAATCAAAATAAATGCTACAATAACTGAAACTTTAATAGCAACAATTACGTTATTAACCTTAGCAGATTCAGAAACACCTAGCGTTAAAAGCGAAGCCAAAACCAAAACAACTAAGAAAGCTGGAACGTTAAATACAGTCGTCAAAGATACACCATCTTTTACAACTGTATGGTTCATTGGGCCCGTAAGTTCTGGTGGGATAACTAAGCCGAAATCTCCTAAAAGACTGACTACATATCCCGACCATCCGACCGCCACAACTGAGGCTGCTAGTCCATACTCGAGCAATAAAAGTGCACCCATTATCCATGCGGCAAATTCACCTAATGTCGTGTATGAATAAGTATATGCAGAGCCAGCAACTGGTAAAGTTGATGATAGTTCCGCATAGCAAAGACCTGCCATAGCACAAACAACCCCGGCGATAACAAACGAAAGCAAAACTGCTGGACCCGCATGGAGTGCAGCCGCATTACCCGTTCTAACAAAAATGCCGGCACCGATTATGCAGCCAATCCCCAACAAAACCAAATTAACCGGACCCAAAGTCCGTTTTAATTCGCTCTTATCATTTTCATTCATAATCTGCGCTACGCTTTTTCGTGCGAAGATTCTATTTATCCCCGTTATTTTATTTGCTTCTGTCATTACTTCCCCCGAATAGGTGTTTATTAGTTTTTTGGCAAATGACTAAATGCCCATAGATAGGCTAAACCGCATATTCAATTTTCGCAACTAGATTTGCGCATCACATATGCAATCTAGGCCAAAATATGCCTCAAATAATGTTTTAAGTGCTGCAAAATTTCGAATTCTGGTTTATTTAGAGGCATGAGTGATAAGATTAACGATATTTATAGCGGCCTAAATGCCCTAGGCCAAATGACAAAGGGTGCAAATTCACCCGAAGAAGCGATCCTAGAGCGCGTGAGCAATCCCCATGCCGGCACAAATTATCTTGTGCGCTTTACTGCGCCCGAGTTTACATCTTTGTGCCCAGTGACCGGTCAGCCGGATTTTGCGCATTTGATGATTGATTATGTGCCCAATGAATATTTGGTCGAATCAAAAAGCCTAAAGCTCTATTTGACCTCCTTTCGCAATCATGGCGCGTTTCACGAAGATTGCACTTTAGCGATTGGCAAGAAATTGGTTGAGCTTTTAAATCCCAAATGGCTGCGGATTGGCGGTTATTGGTATCCACGCGGCGGAATTCCAATTGATGTGTTTTGGCAAACCGGCGAAGCGCCCAAAGATGTTTGGATTCCTGAGCAAAACGTGCCTAATTATCGTGGGCGCGGCTAAGCAATAAATATTGCCAAATAGAACGCTTGCTTTTTGATTTAGTTGTGTTAGTGTGATAACACACCATAACAAAGAGAGAGAGAGAGCGATGCTAAGCAGAATATTCCCAAAACAATTCGATAATAATTATAGCGGTAGCAAAATCGCGCTTTTTATTTTCGCACCAATTGTTCTTTTCAAGGCCATAATGGGTTTTAACATTGGCGGGCTAAACCCCTTAATTAGTGCCAAACATATTCTTGAGAAAGTTGATGGCGTTCCGATTTCGACATATCCAATTGAGGCCGCTAATAGCGTCATTTTTTCATCTATGGCATGGGGTATGATGTTACTGACACTTTGCCTGATTAGCATAATTGCCCTCTTTAGGTATCGCAGCATGATACCAATATTGTTTCTGGCACTTTTATTTGAGCAGATTGGCCGCAAATGGATTGGCCACAAATTATACCAAACGCCATTGTTTGATTTCACAGATTTATCGACAGCAGCAACGATAAATTGGGCTTTGACATTTGCGCTTTTAATTGGCTTTGCAATTTCACTTTTCACGACAAAGCGCCGCTAGTCACTCCCACAAAGATTCATTTCAATTGACATTGCCCGATAAAAAGCGCCCAGTTCATCTTGAGAAGGAATATAGCAATGGCAAAGGGTCAAAAAAAATCGAATAAAGAGGCCCGTAAGCCGAAAGCCGAAAAGAAGCCACAAAAAACCATTTCAATTGGTCAAAGTAGTGAAATGAGTGATTTGATGGCAAGTGCACGCAAAAGGTAAGTCGCCTATGCTATTCATTAATCCAAAATAAAACAATATTTGGCACAAGCGATCAATGCAAAAAGCTGGGCAAATATTCAAATATCCAATATTATTCATATTTTTGATTTTGCTATTCGCAATCATATACCAATCTGATTGGCAAAAGATCCAAAACCTCTATCTTCCCGATAGCGATGACGTTACGCGTGCCCTCGAGGTTCGGGCTTGGCTAATGGGGCAGGATTTTTATGATATGGTGCTCCATAGTTCAAACCCACCAAACGGCGTGGATATGCATTGGTCGCGGATTTCGGATTTACCCTTGGCGATAACACAATTGCTTTTGCGGCCATTTTTCGAACAAAACATAGCCGAAAAAATTGCGCTATTTTTCACACCGCTTTGGCTGGGTGCGATTTTTACCATTCTTTGCGGACTGGTTGCACAGAAGCTTTCGGGCGCAAAATACGCTTTCTGGATTGCGATTGGCGTTACAATTCTTACGGATTCCGTTACATTTGCCTTTATTCCTGGCCGGGTGGATCACCATGGAATACAATTAATCACTCTAATGCTTATGATTTACGGGCTCTTGAACAATTGCATTAGGGGCGGAATGGTTGCGGGCTTCGCCCTTGCGCTTTCGCTTACTATTGGTTTTGAGCTTTTGCCGCTGCAATTAATCCTAACCGCATGGCTAGTTTTGGTTTGGGGCTTTGGCGGGCAAACACGCAAAGATCAAATAATTGGCTTTTGTGGCTCAATATTTGTTTTTATCACCCTCGGCTTTTTGATTAATAATTCACCAAAAGATTATTTTACGCCAGCAAATGATGAATTAAGTATCGCCCAATTAATTCCGATTTGGATAGGGTCTGTGCTCTTGGGCATTTGCGCTATTTATCTGTCAGGCAGGAAATTATTTATACGCCTTGCAGGGCTTTTGGGGATTACGCTTTGCTTGAGCCTAACTGCACTTCAGTTTCCAATACTCTTCGCGCGCCTTTATTGGCAAGTTAGCCCACTTTTGCGCGAACTTTGGCTTGATGAAATTGGCGAAATGTTTCCGATGCGAACCTTCCCAATAGCAATGCAAATCGAAGGCGGAATGTTTGCGATAATGGGAACAATTGCGGCCTGGATTCTATTAATAGCTTCAATTCGCACCAATGGCGAAAAAAGGCGCGCAAATATTGAAAAATGGGCACTTTTTGCGCCAGCTCTGTTAATTTTGACTGCCCTTACTTTCTTTTATCAAATGCGGGTTTTTACCCATGCCAATACTTTGGCGATAATTGTGGTTTCGGCATTTATCGCGCAAATTATAGACAATTATAAGCTATTATATGCACTTCTCGCGTTTATCATTCTTAGCCCGACTTCACCCGATTTACTTTCACAGCTTATTCCCCAAGATTTGGCAAATAATAACTCAAAATACAATTATGGCGGTGAGATGAAATGCCATAGCGCACCCGATTTCGCCCATCTAAGACAGATGCCAAAGGGGCTTGCCCTAACCAATATTAATATGGGTTCTGAGACCATATTCCTTTCAGGTCACAATGCCATAAGCACGAGTTTTCACCGCGATATGGGCAAAGATATCGCCTATGATATTTGGATTTCCTCGCCAGATGCCGCGAAGCAAAAAATCAAGGCGCGCGGAATAGATTATGTGGCGTTTTGCAATAAATCGACGGAAATCCCAAGTATTTCAAACTATGCGCCAAATGGACTATTGGGCCAATTATCGCGGGGCCAAATACCAGAATATTTGGAAGAAATAAGGTCAAATGGCGACACTGATGTAATTGCTTTTAAGGTGAAATAGTCACTATTTTTCCAAAACCACCAAAACTTGCTTTTGCATAATTGGCTCTAACGCGCCAAATGTAATTGTTTTGATTAGCCCCTTGGCCGAAAATGGCTTGGGTGGTTTTGTGCCGCCCAAATAGATGGGTTTTAGGCCGGCCTTTGTGCCCAATTCCTGCGCGGTCTCAAAAGTGAAAAACCGCAAATGTGTACGGTCCAAAATACCGGCGTCGGTATAATTAAAATCGCCCCTAAACAAAAGCCGCATTAGGAATTTGAAATTGCGCACATTCGGCACAGAAATAATCATGCGCCCGCCGCTTCGCATCAATGGCACAATTCGCCGAACCACCGCCCATGGATCCACCAAATGCTCGAGGATATCCATACAAAGCACCAAATCCAAACTTTCGGGTGCAATATCATTTTCAAATTTTACGTCTTCAATAAAGCCGGTTTTGACAATATCAAACACGCCGCGCGCGGTTTGCGCAGCATCCTCATCTAGCTCTATACCATAACCCCAAACATTTGGATGCTTTTGCTTTATGGCGGCAAATGTCGCGCCCGATGCTGCCCCAAGCTCTAAGACACGCTCGAGGTGCGCAGGCAAAAACGGCAAAACCTCAGTGCGCGCATGTTTAAAATAATCGTCAGTTTGTTGTTTCATCAGTTCAACTTTATATCAATTATTCAGAAAATGAAATGAGAGAAAAGTTTAGAGATTTTGCGGCAAATTGAAAATTATGGCCATTTCACCTCTGGCGGCATAGAGCTAAGAATACTCTCAACATTACCACCAGTTTTTAGGCCAAACATTGTGCCCCTATCATAGAGCAAATTAAACTCTACATAGCGGCCACGGCGCACCAATTGCTCCTCTCGCTCTTCGTCATTCCATTCTTCGCTCATTCGGGTTTCGACAATTTTGGAATAGACATCTAAAAATGCGCGCCCGACGTCTTGGGTAAAGGCAAAATCTTTTTCCCAATCCCCACTTTGATGGTGATCAAAGAAAATGCCGCCAATTCCGCGCGGCTCGTTGCGATGCGGCAAATAGAAATATTCATCGCACCATTTTTTGAATTTATCATGATATTCGCGGTCGTGCGCATCACAGGCCGCCTTCATTGCCGCGTGAAAATCTATAGCGTCGGGGAATTCTTGATTGCGCTGATAGTTTAGAGTCGGGGTCAAATCTGCGCCGCCGCCAAACCAAGATTCGGTCGTAACGATCATTCTAGTATTCATATGCACAGCCGGCACGCGCGGATTGCGCATATGGGCGATAAGAGAAATACCAGATGCCCAAAAGCGCGGGTCGTCCTGTGCGCCCTTCATATTTTTGGCAAATTCTGGCGCAAATTCGCCGTGCACCGTTGAAACATGAACCCCGACTTTTTCAAACAAACGCCCATGCATCATAGACATTACACCGCCGCCGCCATTTTCGGTGCTGCGTTTCCATGGACTACGGGCAAAGCGGCCAATCGCCCCGCCGTAAAGACTTGCGTGCGCCATATCCTCTAGCGCTTCAAAGCGCGCGCAAATATCATCACGCAATTTTTCAAACCATGCCCGCGCAATTTGCTTTTTTGTTTCAATATCTTTCATGTGGGCTTGAGAGTGGTTATGACTAC
>CAYTWK010000022.1:0-15153 GCA_964442095.1 uncultured Caulobacteraceae bacterium
GTTAACGGTTCCAGAAATGCCGCCATCAATCATATCGGCAGTGCTGTTCTTGAATACTTCAACGCGTCCCAATAATTCAGGAGATACGTCATTAAATGATAGCTCACGACCACCATTTGCCGAGAAAATATCGCGCCCATTAAGTTCAGAACGAACAAAAGGAAGACCGCGAATAATTACACCTGAACCTTCAACAGAAAATCGATCCGGATCGTTACGTTGCTCAAAGCGCGAAATATTAATGCCTGGAACCCGCTGCAAAGCCTCGGCAACAGATCTATCAGCTAATGCACCAATATCTTGGGCGGTAATTACATCAACGAAAGTATCATTAGCGCGTTTAATGTCCTGCGAGGTCTTTAAAGAACGACGAATACTGCGGACAATAACAGTTTCTGGCTGTGGTTCCTCGGCGCTTGGCGCTGCATTTGCCACTGGGGCAGCATCTTGCGCTATAGCTGGGCTAAAAGCGAATGCGCATAGGGCAATGCTGGAAGCCGTCGTAAGCGCTATTAAACGCGCGGATTTTGAATTGTATTTTCTATTTGGATTGGTCAAATAATCCTCCCTCTGACTACTGGCTTAGGGTTGATTCCCTCTTATATTTTGTCTATAGCTATACTAAATTGTGAACGTTCACAACAAAAATTTGCATTTCTGTATTGCGCGATGCAAGCATTAGACTTATCAAGTTTAAAAAGGTCCCATTATGGCTATTGAGAAGATTGTAATTGTAGGCGGCGGAACAGCGGGCTGGATGGTGGCGGCTGCGCTATCTCGGCTTAGCGCACAAAGTTCGGGTGCAAAAAAAGTCGCGGTGACATTGATCGAATCCGAACAAATTGGCACTGTCGGCGTTGGTGAGGCAACAATTCCGCCATTTTTGGACTTTAATCGTTTGCTCGAGATTGATGAAGCCGAGATGTTGGCCGCAGTCCAAGGTAGCTTTAAGCTTGGAATTCAATTCGTAAATTGGGGCGCGATAGGTGATTCATATATTCACCCTTTTGGTAATTATGGTTATCAGATTGACGGTATTTCATTCCATCATATTTGGCATAAATACAAAGAAAATGGCGATAAGCGGCCGATCCAAGTGTTTAATATAGAGACTATGGCAGCCCATATGGGACGCTTTGCGCGAACTGCGGACTATATTGCCGATGACCTGCCGCCGATAAATTATGCTTATCATATTGATGCTGGCCGCTATGCTAAATTCCTAAGGGGATATTCCGAAAAGCGCGGAATTATCCGCCAAGAAGGAAAGATTGTATCCGTCAGCCAAGATGGTGAAACTGGCAATATTACCTCAGTTTCAATGGAAAGCGGCGAAAAAATAGAAGGTGATCTATTTATCGATTGCTCGGGCTTTCAGGGCCTTTTGATAGAAAAGACATTGCAATCTGGCTTTGAAGACTGGCTTAAATTTTTACCGTGCAATCGGGCTGTTGCTTTACCTTGTTTGCGCGAAGATGGTAGCGATCCATTGCCATACACGCGATCGACTGCGCATAGCGCAGGTTGGCAGTGGCAAATTCCTTTGCAGCATAGAAATGGCAATGGCCATGTCTATGCCTCTGATTATATGTCTGACGAAGAGGCACATTCAATTTTGGTAAAAAATATGGTCGGCAAGCCGATTGCCGATCCAAATTTTTTGAAATTTACCGCCGGAAAGCGGAAAAAATTCTGGAATAAGAATGTTATAGCTGTTGGACTTGCGGCCGGATTTGTTGAACCATTGGAATCAACTGCAATACATCTTGTATATAGTGCGATTAACAAAATAGTGGCGCTTTTGTCGCTTGATGGCATATCGCAACATCAACAAGATGCCTTTAATCGCCTAACCGAAAAAGAATATAACCGAATTCGCGATTTCATAATATTGCACTATAAAGCTACAAACCGAAACGATAGTGAATTTTGGAATTATTGCCGCAATATGGAGATTCCTGATAGTCTGCGCGAAAAAATGGAATTATTCAGACATTCAGGCCAAATCTTCCGCGAGGAGGATGAATTATTCACCGAAACCTCTTGGGCCGCCGTGATGATGGGACAAGGGGTCATGATGAATGGTCACAATGCTATGGCCGATGCACTAAAAGAGCCATCAACACGCAAGGAAGTTGATGGAATAGAACAATCAATTATGTATGTTGTAAAACACATGCCAAGCCATAAGCAATATTTAGAGCAATATTGCCCAGCACCAAAAATATAGTCAAACAAACTTTATACATATATAGATATATATCTTGTGTGGGTTTCGCGAAGTTCATGATGAAGCGCGGTTTCTAACTAACAAACTAGTAATGAGATTAATTGCATTTTAATGCAGAAATTTACCATTTGTTTGCCTCTTATAAACTCGGTATTCACCATATTGTGAAAAACTATGTTTCAACAAAAACAAATTATATTTTGGGACATGGTAATTTAATGAACAATTTAGAAGCACAAATCCCCGTAAATCATAGTCTAGACTTAGATTTGATGCGCGATTTCATCATGCAAAATCCGGATTTTGTCCGTGCCGATGAAGAATTATTGAATGTAATTGCTACTGAATCCCATACTGGCAATGTGGTTTCTTTGGATCAATTGGCGCGCAATCGTATGCTAAAAGAAACACGTGTTGCAAAATCACGCTTCAGCCAAATAGTTGAAACTGCGCGTGCGAATTATGAGTCGCAAATTAGAGTGCAAGAGGCAATCATTGCTATCCTCGATGCCAATGACGCTGAGGATTTGCGCCAAAGGCTTTCTGGCCATGTTGCTTTTTCCTTGGCTGCGGATGCTTGTGTATTGGCTGTTTCTGAGACTTCTGCCGATTCGCAAACTATGGATAAAATCGGAACAATCGTTGAGCGCTTGGTTCCGGTGGAGCGTCCAGTGCATATTGGTGCCGCTGATAGTGCGCGCGTCTGGCTTTATGGCCCCGAAGCGCAATATATTCGCTCTGAAGCTTTCGCGAGAATTGAATTCGGTAAAAATCGCCGTATTGGATTTCTAGCAATCGCTAGCTCTGATATAGATTGTTTCCGTGAAGATATGGGCCACGAATTGATAAATTTCTTCGCACGCGTTGTCGAACGCGTCCTTTCCCGCCTAGAAGCGGACGGCCAGATATAATATAAATGCGCGCCCAAAGTCTTAGCCTATCTAATCAGGCGCATTTGGGCGAAGCAGTTTCAACTTTAGTCGAAAACTGGCTTGGCTATTTGCAATTTGAAAAGCGGTTTTCAATAAAGACTGTGCAAGCTTATATGCATGACGTGTGTTCCTTATTTGTCTTTCTTAAGAATCACAATGGTGGCGAATTATCACGCGAAGCTATTTTTAAGGTACAGCGCCAAGAGATACGTGCTTATTTATCTTTTGTTCGCGCAAGTGATAGAAAACTCGTCGATGCTTCAATAGCGCGCGCATTAGCAGCAATTAGGTCTTTCTATGATTATTGCGATAAGAGATTAGGAATTTCGTGTCCGCAAATTGCAATGGTTCGCGGCCCTAAAGTGCGCCCACGGGCACCAAGGCCAATAAATGCTGCGATTGCCATTGAAATGATGAACCGCACTTCGGAATTTAGCAATATAGAATGGATTGGCGCACGCGATGAAGCGATTCTAGGATTGCTATATGGATGCGGCCTACGGATATTCGAATGCTTATCTCTAAAGGGTGATGTAATCTCTAACCTCGATAATTTACATATCTTGGGTAAAGGGAAAAAAGAGCGCATCGTGCCGGTCATGGAAAGTGTTCAAAAAAGAATTCTTGAATATGTAGCCGCTTGCCCATTTGAAATTACTAGGACTGGGCCATTGTTTCTTGGCATTAAAGGCGGCGCTTTAAATGCGCGCATGATTCAAAGATTGATTGAGCAAATGCGTGGCGCGTTCTCATTGCCTGATACGGCTACGCCGCATGCTCTGCGTCATTCCTTTGCCACTCACTTATTGGCCGAGGGTGTCGATTTGCGCTCTATACAAGAATTACTAGGCCATGCCTCTTTATCTACTACGCAAAAATACACACAGACCGATGAAGCCCATTTATTAGCCGTCTTTGAAAAGGCTCACCCCCGCGCCTAAACTTGGCTTTGCGCCATTTATGGGCATTTGATGCCCAATTATTGTGCCAATTTGCGCTATTTAAAAATATTCAGGCTGTTTGCTTGTAAAGCCACGCATTTTTTAGGCAGTTTGACTTGCCGCCCCAAATTTTGGGAATTGCCATGACTTTAGTTTGTTACAATTCTACAAAATTTTGAGGGCGCGAATTTGATTTCTTACGGAGTGGAACAAGTGGGCGCAAATAATTTAATCAAAGCTGCAACCTCAAAAATGAGCTTGCGGACTATAGCATCCTTGGCGGCTGCCGGATTGCTATTAAGTGGGGTTTCGTTGGACGCAGCGTTTGCACAAGATGCAGCCGCCGCCGCCAATACTGTAGCAGCTGCTGCGGAACCTGTTATCGAAGCAACCGTCGATAAAGGTGATACTGCATGGATGTTGGTATCGACCATTCTGGTTCTTTTGATGATTCTTCCAGGTCTCGCGCTGTTTTATGGTGGCCTAGTTAGAACCAAGAATATGCTTTCAATGCTTATGCAAACCGGCGTGGTTACCGCGATTGGCATGATAGCCTACATTTTTTGGGGCTATTCACTTTCATTTACAAGCGGTGGTGATTTAAACGCCTTTATAGGCGGAACCGATAGGCTCTTTATGAAGGGTTTAAATGGCGACACATTTGGTTCGGCACTTGTTGAGACCTTTACACCAAATGTCAAAATTCCTGAACTTGTCTGGATTGCCTTTCAAATGACATTTGCTTGTATCACTGCATCATTGGTATTGGGCGGCGTTGCAGAGCGTATGAAATTTGCCGCAGTCTGCGTTTTCGCGGTAATTTGGCCTTTATTATCATATTATCCAATGGCGCATATGGTTTGGTGGTGGGCTGGCGCAACCTCAGCAATTGGCCAAACATCGGCGCAATTAGCAGAAGGCGCGGGTCTGATATGGGGCCTTGGTGCACTAGATTTTGCAGGCGGCACAGTGGTCCACATTAATGCAGGTATCGCAGCTTTGGTTGGATGTATCATGCTTGGTCGCCGCGAAAACTATCGCAACGAGCCCATGGCACCGCATTCTTTGACACTTACTTTCGTGGGTGCGGGTCTGCTTTGGGTTGGTTGGTTTGGCTTTAACGCCGGCTCAAATCTCGAAGCAAATGGCTTTGCAGCTTTAGCAATGGTCAATACTCTAGTGGCAACTGCTGCGGCTGGTCTATCGTGGGCGGCTACTGAATGGGTATTGCAAAAACGCCCATCTATGCTTGGCTTTGCATCTGGCGTGATTGCAGGTCTTGTTGCAATTACCCCAGCAGCCGGTTTTGCTGGCCCAGTTGGTGCCATCGTCCTCGGTTTAATCGTATCGCCAATTTGCATCATCTTTGTTGCCAAAGTTAAGCAAATCCTCAAATATGATGATAGCCTTGATGCCTTTGGTATTCATGGTGTAGGCGGTATCGTTGGCGCTTTGGCAACCGGTATTCTTGCGCATCCATCAATGGGCGGCGCAGGTGTCTTGGACTTCTCAACTGCGAAGCCAGATGGAACAGTTGGTGCATACGAATTTACAATTTTGGCGCAATTTATTGTTCAAGCTAAAGCGGTTGGCATTGCAGTTCTTTGGTCTGCAATTGCATCAACAATCACCTTTGGTCTCATTAAATATACAATCGGCCTTAGAGCTTCACCAGAAGCCGAGGAAGAAGGTCTTGATATCGCTGAACATGGTGAAAGAGCTTATCACTATTAAAATTAAGCCTCCGCCTTCGCTTCGCTCACTTAGAGGCTTAGGGCAGGCGGACAAGGGTTTTCTCGAAGCGGTTCTTCGAAAATCCTTGACTATTTAAAAGGAAAATGCCTCGCTTTTTCGGCGAGGCATTTTTTATTGAATAGGAATATTAGAGTTTTGAATTCTAACAGCCCGGCGTTACAATGCCATCAAAACAGACTTTATCAGATCCACGCGGGCGAAGAAAAAATCTTTCTTGCATAATTGTCGAATTCGGGAAGAAAGATGTTCCCAATGAAGTATAGTTAAGGCGAACATCGCCAACAATCAAAGCGCCATTGGTTGGAATCATATTTTCTAATTGATTAGCCGTCCCGCCTGGAATGGAAACTGTGCTCCCGACAACATATGCCGGCGCATCAGAACAAGACAGATCCGCATTTACGACGCGGCTCCATTCAACCTTGGCGACGCCTCCTACCAAAGCCACACTTGCCACATTTATTTGCGCCGCCGCACCTTGTTGGGCATAGGGGGCAAATATCTCGCGAGTGACCGCAAAAGTAGATGCAAGCCCCGCACAATCAATTGATGGCGCTTGGGCGACCAAGTCTGCTACTGTGGATGCGGCTAGTGAAACTTTTCTATCGATTGTAACTGCTTGGCTCGCTTCGGTTGCACCGAAAAGCATCAAGATCATAATTGGTGCGACAAATGCAAATTCAACGGCAGAAACACCGGCTTGGTTTTTGAGTATAGATTTTCTTTTGCGGTTTATCATAGTCAAATACCTATAAATATGGTTCATTGCGGAATGCAGATGTGCCTACAAGCATACGATTATACGAGCCATATGTTCCGCCGGAATAATTCGACAAAGCGTTTGAAATTCCTGGGGTTAATAATGGCCAAACATAATAACCGCGAACAATGACTAAATCCCCCGGTGATGATGCCATATATGGCTCGTCTGCGGCGCTTCCTGGTATTAAAGTGCCGTCATCCCATGGTGTGCCAATTCCTGCACCTGGTGCATTAGCGAAGGTTTGCACCATCACAAAAAGCCGAGTGTTGCAATCGGCAAGGCCGTATAATTTGTTGCAAACATTGGCTTTAAATTGCGCCTGCGTAATTGGGGTGGAGACGTTTTGCGCTTGGCCAGTTCGGATTTTACGTGCTTCTTCTGTAACGGCGGCCTCTAAAGTGGTTTGAACCACAAAAATCATCATTACTTCGATTAATGCAAAGATTAGGAACATAAATGGAGTAGCGATAAGCGCAAACTCCACCGCAGCGACGCCGCGTTTGGCTTTTCGCTTATTGAGCCGGTTTTTCTTAATACTAAAAAAGGCCATTTTGTTTCCCCATATTTGGACAATAACAAATTGCCGTTGAAAAACTTTTAACGACTTCAATAAAATTTTATCAATTAAGAATTCGGGCTAACGTATTAATTGCCTGAAGTGAAACGATCTCTGTTCTTTGCGCGCGCCGCCGCATCTTGCATTGGACCAGCACTTGATTCAGGCGAAACCACATCGATACAGCGAGTGCGGCAGAGGCTGGTTTGAATCTCTTTGCCGCGTTGAACCGTTAGAATATTGCTTTCTTGGCCGGCGCGCACAACAATATCGCCAGAAAATAGCGTCTTACCATTCTGCCCCAATACTAGGACATGGGTTTCACCGACGCTTTTGCCAAGTATAATGATAACTTTGGGGTCGTGAACGATTACGTCAGCCACGCCAGCATTTCCAACTACGACACCAGTTGCGGTTTCTCTTAGCTTTATTGGCTTTGATTGATCCATTTCCAATGAAACTGTTTGCGCCGCTGCTACATTTGCAAAGGCAAAGACTGATGCACTTAAAAGGCTCGCGATTAAAAGTTTACGCATCATGCGCTCCGAGAAAAAATTATCGATAAATCACATTTGCCATTCACCGGTGAACCAAGAGTTAATTTTTTCAAAAATAAACTCCAAAAATGGGCTTTTATTCGAATTTTAGTGGTATTTATATATATACATTAAAATATTGGCGCAAAAGCGAGGTCTTTTTAGGCTAAATTTTGATTAAGATAAAAGCGAAAAATAAATTCTATCGAAACTGTAATTTACAAAAAATAAACCACGTTCTTTCACATCATCTTAGGGCTAGAGCGATATATTCATCCTCGGATAAGCGGAAAAAAGGAAAATCCCGCGTCCTTTTAGTATGATAGATGGGAGTCTTTAAGATGAAAAATTTGATGAAACGTTTTAATAAAAATGAAGCTGGTGCAACTGCAATTGAATATGGTTTGATCGCTGCTCTTATCGCAGTTGTTCTTATCACTGCATTGACTTCACTAGGCAATAACATGAGCACTAAATTCAACGCGGTTTCTACTGCGGTTGCTGCTCGCTAATAATAATATAGCCTTAAATAAAATTCATGCCGGGGCATTTGCCTCGGCATTTTTTTTGCCTTTGGTTCGCCATTTTTCAAAAAGAGCAATAATTTAGGCGCATTTGCAAAAGTTAAAAAAATCTATTTTTCGCGTTCACCGTATATTAGGTTTTTTGAGGTAAACGTTTGCATATTGGCGAAGGGGTTTTGCCATGTTTATGTGGTTTTAGGAGAGTTCACATGAAAAATTTGATGAAACGTTTTAATAAAAATGAAGCTGGTGCAACTGCAATTGAATATGGTTTGATCGCTGCTCTTATCGCAGTTGTTCTTATCACTGCTTTGACTTCACTTGGCAACAATATGAGCACTAAATTCAACGCTGTTTCTACTGCTGTTGCTGCTCGTTAGTCTAAGCAATCTTATAAATAAAAAACAAGCGCCGGCTCCTTGGAATCGGCGCTTTTTTATGAAATTATCATAAAAGTTTCAATCTTCCGTTCATCTTTAATTAGTAACTTTTAGATATAGTATTACCAGTTGGAAAGTTAATGGACGCTTTCCAGTTTTTTGAAAACTTAGGAGCGAAAAATGAAAAAACTTTTGAAAAAGATTAGTAAAAGCGAAGAAGGTGCAACCGCTATTGAATATGGTCTAATCGCTGCACTTATTGCAGTTGTTCTTATCGCTTCTTTGACTGCGCTTGGCAACAATATGAGAACTAAATTTAACGCTGTTTCTACTGCAGTTTCTTCGCGCTAATTGCACACAAAAGCCGATTTCAAGAGCCGCAGCTGGTCTGCGGCTTTTTATTTTGCCTAAACCATTGTAAAGAAAAGCAAAAGGCAGAAGCAAAATTGACTATCCAAGATAAAATCTCACTTTTAATATTTCTAGTTTGCTGGCTCGGCTATGAGCCATTCTTACGTTTTATGTCAAAGAAATCGGGTGTTCTTTCCAAAGATCTTAGTGTCATTCGATCTAATTGGATGCATAGGCTTGGGACCCGCGAATTACGCCTCTATGATTCCCAATTAATTGGCCATACGATGAATTCGGCATCTTTTTTTGCCTCGGCTAATCTTATTTTGATTGCCGCAATTATGGGGGCGGCTTTTGGCGGCGAATTTTCTGCTGAAATGATTAAAGATCTCGGGATTAGCGCCAATAGTGATGGTCTATTTGGTATAAAATTGACATTGATTTTTGTTTGTTTGGTCCGTGGATTTCTGGATTTTACTTGGGCCTTGCGGCAAATGAATTATTGCGCTGCCGCATTCGGCTCTTTGCCAGAAAATTTAACAGATGATGGCGCAAAGAAATTTTCAACAGCTTTGGCCGAAATTTTGGAACCAGCCATGGTGAATTTCTCCCAAGGCGTTCGCGGCTATTATTTTACAATCGCTGCCGCAACATGGTTATATGGCCCCATTTTTCTCGGATTTGCAGCTATCGCGGCAAGTTTGCTTTTGGCTTATCGCCAATTATTGTCACCAACTGCGCGCGGTATAGCAAAATTACGCATCGCCCTAGAAGAGCCATATGACCAGATTGATAAAACTGAAAAATAAAGGCGAATGCTAATAAATTAATAGCAATTTACCTATAGAATTTTGAAATGGAAATTTCTCAATCAATTATTGCCAACATTGCAGCCCTCAGTTTTATTGGCTTTTTATTATATGCGGCGATCAATGATATTCGCTCATTCACCATTACCAACAAGCTCAATATTGTTTTCGCAGCTTGCTTTTTAATATTCTTTTTGCCTTTAGGTCTTGGATTTAAAGGCTTAGCAATCCATGCAGGAACAGCATTGGCGGCATTTGCAATCGGATTTATCCTTTTCGCGATTGGCGCGTGGGGCGGGGGTGACGCAAAACTAATTGGCGCGACTGCTCTGTGGTTAGGGCCAAATGCAATGCTTGGTTATGTGATATTTACAGTATTGGCGGGCGGAGTTTTGGCAATAATTCTTTTAGTTGCAAGGTTTTTTGCGAAAAAATTTGGCCTTCCTAAAAGTCCAAGATGGGCGCGGCAAATTTTGCGTAAACGCGCACAGGTTCCTTATGGTGTCGCATTATGCATAGGCGGCATTTTTTCGGTTTTTAATACGACTTGGTATTAAAACTGCTCTTTAAATTGACCGCGCTACTATAGCGACCCCAAGAAACTTATTCACATTCGTTAATAATCAAAGTTAATTTTGTTAACCTGTTCTTAGAATATTGCGTTCAAAGATGCCAGTTAGTGATTCTAAAACCCAAGAATTGGGGGAGGCAGAAGGCGTGAATTTAAGGCAGATTCTAATAATTAGTGCATCAGTAATAGTTGCTGGCGGCATATTTTTATGGGCACGAACGCTTTCAAATAAGCCAGAGCCAGCACCTGTTGTCGCTGCGGCGCCTGCAATAGAGCTCGTGAAAGTATTGGTCGCAAAGCGCGATTTGGCCTTGGGTGACAGAGTTGATGCAGCTGCGTTTGCTTGGCAAGATTGGCCAAAAGCAGGGCTTGGCCCCGCCTTTATCACACAAGTGGCAAACCCTAAAGCTGTTGAAGAATATACAGGTGCTATTGTTCGCCAGCCTATGGCAACTGGCGAACCCGTGATTGCTACAAAAGTTGTAGTTGCCGGAAAAGGCACTAGTGTTATGGCCGCTTTAGTTTCTCCTGGAATGCGCGCCATTTCGGTAGCGATTACTACTGATGCTGGCGTGGCTGGCTTCATATTGCCAGATAATAGGGTAGATGTTCTTTTAACGCGCTCGATTGCTGTGCAAGGCGCAGGCCAAAACACTTCTCGGACTGTGTCATCAGTTATTTTACAGAATGTTCGTGTGCTTGCGATTGATCAAAAGGTCACGCAATTAAAAGATCAAAATGCTATAACTGGCGCTGTAGCAACTCTAGAACTTTCGCCAACAGACGCGGAAAAGCTTGAAACGGCAGATAGTCTTGGTGATATTTCTCTGACTCTGCGCGGTTATACAGATGCGGTTGGTCCAAGTGCCTCGCCATCGAATCCACCAGCAATGGCGCAACCAGTTCGGGTTGCTGCAAACAATAATTCTAACAATCCAAATGGTCCTCCGGGTCAACCTGCAAATATGCCGGTTGCCCAGACGCCAACAGTGAAAATATATCGGGGCGGCCAATGATACTTAAAACCGTTAAACCGCAAAGAAAAATCATAATGGCATCTAGCTTGGCGCTTTGCTGCGCTATTGGCTTTTCTGATATGGCCTTTGCGCAACATGCAAATAGCGCAGAGCCAATCCAGATAAATTTGGCCTCTCAATCTAGCTCAAAGCGCTTAGTTTTGCCAAAGGGTAAATCGGCAATAATCGATTTGCCAGTTGAGGCGCGCGATGTTGTAGTATCTAATCCGCAAATCGCAGATGCCGTAATGCGCACTGCACGGCGCGGCTTTATATTGGGTTCAAACCTTGGCGAAACCAATGTATATTTTCTCGACGCACAGGGTCGTCAAATACTCAGTCTAGAAGTAAGTGTTGCCCGCGATACATCTGAAATTAGCTCTCTAATTTCGCGTCTTGTTCCAGAAGCGAGAGTGAATTTCGAGGCGGTTGGCGAAAGCATCATCATTAATGGCGAAGTTCCTAACGCTTCGGCTTCAGATAGGGTCTTGCGGATTGCCAATCAATATGCCGGAAGCGCCGATAAGATTGTCAATATGATGTCAATTAAATCTGGTGACACAGTAAAGCTTCAGGTTCGTATTGTGGAAATGCAAAGAACCGTCATTAAGCAAATGGGTATAAATCTATCTGCGACAAATCTTTTGAATAATCTCTTACCCGAAGACTGGGGCGTAAACCTTTCGACAGCAAATGGTTTTACAGTTAATGGTAGTCTATTGG
The DNA here is from genome assembly GCA_964442095.1 of uncultured Caulobacteraceae bacterium. Classification (GTDB taxonomy): domain Bacteria; phylum Pseudomonadota; class Alphaproteobacteria; order Caulobacterales; family Aquidulcibacteraceae; genus Pseudaquidulcibacter. The sequence goes on from CAYTWK010000022.1 coordinate 12,088, forward strand.
GCGGCGCAACTACAACTGCAAATTGGGCCAAAAACTTTATTAGGCCGAACTCTTATACCTTTAATTCTGGGCAAGCGGCTTTATTGAATCCTTCATTATTTACGGGCGCAGGTGGCTTTAACCAAGAATTCGATCCTGCTACCGGCATTACAAAAACTACCTATGGGCCGGGCACTATTGTAAGCAGCGATTCAGCCGGAACTACCATTCAGGCGCTCGAACGTGTTGGATTGGCGCGCACACTCGCAGAGCCGACCTTAAGCGCTATTTCCGGTGAATCAGCAAAATTTCTTGCGGGCGGTGAGTTCCCAGTTCCGATTTCACAAGAAGGCAGCAGAATTTCTGTAGAGTTCAAACCCTTTGGTGTTGGCCTTGGTTTTACACCTGTTGTGCTTAGCCCTGATAGAATATCTTTAAAGCTATCTACCGAAGTTTCTGAAATCTCAACGGCAGCATCATTTCGTCAGCCAGATACTATAATTCGCGACTCAAGCGGCGCTATAACTGATGTAATTCGTGGCCTTTCAATTCCCGGTGTATCTGTGCGCCGCGCGGAAACCACTATGGAATTACCGTCTGGTCGCTCCATGGTTGTTGCTGGTCTAATTCAACAACAAACCCGCCAAGCTGTGGAGGGTTTGCCCGGGCTAAAGGATTTGGCAATAATCGGTAATTTGTTCAAATCGCGCGACTTTTTAAATAGCGAAACCGAATTGGTAATTATTGTTACGCCATATCTGGTTGGTTCAACTACTTTGGATAAATTGCAGACACCGGCTGATGGTTACAATCCCGCGTCGGACGCAAATGCACTTTTATTAGGTCGCCTTAATCGGGTGGTTAGACCGTCTTCGAGCGGAACCCCTAATCGTAAATATAATGCACCAATAGGACATGTTTTAAGATAGGTTAGAAAAATGAAAAAACGGCAGAATGCGGTTATTTTAAGCACATTATCATTGATTGCAGTTTTGGGATCTTGTGCGACAACAAAGCAAGACGCGGTTTCTGAAAGCCGTATGCAAACTCTTGACACAAGAACAGTTTTAGATGTTCCAAAGCCAAAAGTAGCTGAAATCGAAGCGCGCATTTTATTGGGCGCAGGTGGCGCATTATTAACTGCAGATGAGGCCGCGCAATTGGGCGTGTTTGCTGATGATTTTGCCAAGCTTGGCCGCGGCAATTTAGTTGTCTCCTACCCAATTGGTGCGTCCAATGATGCGGCAGCACAAAAACTGGTTCGCGAGATTCAAATGCGTCTTTATGCAAGTGGTATTGAAATTTCGAAAATGGGCTTTGGCCCGTATCAGGCGAATAATCAAACCAATGCACCAGTTATTCTGGCTTTTAATCGTTATGAAGTTGCACCATTGGAATGTAAGCCTTGGACCGAAATAAATCCGCAAAAAACTGCGAGCAATCTACCAACCGAGCGATTTGGCTGTGCGCAAAGGGCCAACCTTGCGGCAATGGTTATCGACCCCGGTGATTTGATTGGTGACAGAAAAGACCAGCCGCGCGACGCAGCTCGCGCCCAAGTTGGCATTGATTTGCATCGCAAAGGCGAATTGAAACAAGTCTCTGGTTCAGTCAAAGGAGGTAATGATTAATGTCAGAAGCCGAAAAACAAATTGATTGGCAAGAACTTGATGCAAACCAAGACCTCGCGATTTCCGAAGAGGCTTTTGAATTTGACAAGGAATTAGATTTTGTAACGCCTTTAAATGGTGCCGCTCCACATCGCGCAGGTGAAGGTGATTTTGATACTGTTGCCTTTGAAGAAACCTATATTGGCGAATTGGCACGCGGTGGCGATCAGCCAGTTCCAAGAATTTCAATTCAAGTTTTTTGCGAAAGACCGGAGACCGCGCAATTGATGCAATCTGCATCAACGGATCGCAGAATTGCCAAAGCCAATGTAACTGTTTGCATGGGCGGCATAGAAGCGGCAATCGATTTTTATGCGACCCAACCGGTTCCAAATCTAATTATTGTTGAAAGTCTTTCGCCGGCTAATGAATTAATATCGCAGCTCGAAAGATTGGCTTTATTGTGTGATGAGGGTGTAAAAGTCATCTTAATCGGTAAAGAGAATGATATTGGCCTATACCGCGAATTAACTCGGCGCGGTGTGTCAGAATATTTGGTTCCGCCTTTGCAACCATTACAAATTATCCGCGCAATTTCCGCGCTTTATATAGATCCTTCAAAACCATTTCTCGGTCAATCTATTGCTTTTATCGGTGCAAAAGGGGGCGTTGGTTCGTCAACTATCGCGCATAATATTGCTTGGTGTATGGCGGAACATGCGCGGGTTAATACAACTCTAGTAGATCTAGATTTGTCTTGGGGCACTACGGGCCTTGATTTTAACATCGACCCAACAAATGGTGTCTTGGATGCGCTTGAAACCCCTGAAAGGGTCGATGATGTCTTCCTCGATAGACTATTAACTCGTGTAACCGATAGGCTAACACTTTTCACCGCACCTTCATCAACTGATAGGGTATATGAAATTGATACCGAAGCCTATGAAGTTGTTATTGATGGCGTAAGGCGCGGTGTTCCATTCGTAGTATTAGATCTACCTCATATTTGGACGGATTGGACACGCAAAACAATAATGACTGCGGATCATGTCGTAATAGTCTGCCAGCCAGACTTGGCGGGTCTTCGCAATGCAAAGGCTATGTATGATCTAGTTAAAGCATCTAGGCCAAATGATTCACCTCCAAAGATTATTCTTAATATGGTTGGTGTGGTCAAACGCCCAGAAATCCCAGTAAAGGATTTTGCGGCAGCAATTGGTGCAGAGCCAATCCTCGTTCTACCATATGATCCATTATTGTTTGGAACTGCTTCAAATAATGGGCAAATGATTAGTGATGTAGGCCCACAATCAAAATGCGCCGAAGGGTTTGACTATCTAGCGCATACCTTTGCAGGACGCACACCAGAGATTGTCGAGAAAAAGCAATCAATTTTTGCAAAATTATTACCAAAGAAATCGGGCAAATAATATGAGTTTTGGTCGGCGCGTAGTTCAAGAAGTAGCGAATTCTAGTC
>CAYTWK010000023.1:0-6271 GCA_964442095.1 uncultured Caulobacteraceae bacterium
CCACCAATTTCGCGGGCTAACCTAAGGGTTCTAAGCGCATCATCAGCGGTGAAACAACCTGCTGTATTAGGTAAATATGTAAATTCCTTTGGGCTTAGATAGTCAGTCAATTTCGGCTGATTGGCATCACTTAGATTAACTCTACGAATAGCGACTGTTACAATTTGCGCCCCTGCTGCTTTTGCTGCCGCAGCATTTTGTTCATAGCTTGCGTATTTACCAGTTCCTATAATTAAGCGAGATGAAAACTCTCTACCTGCTACTATCCAATTATCCATTTTACATCCCAAATTATAATAGGCGCGTTTGATGGCTATATGCCGCCGCCGACGAATTGAACCAATTCAATTCTATCGCCACTTTTCAATATGGTTTGTTCCCATAATGATTTTGGCACGATTTCTAAATTTAATTCAATTGCGACGCTTCTATTGTCTATTTCCAGAACTTCCAATAGCCCGTAAATATCTATTGGTGTATCGCATTCGAAATCTTCACCATTTAATTTAATAATTATCATATAGAGAATCAAAAGCCTTTCAATAATCACTATCATAGGCTAAAAAGGTGATATGAAGAAACCTATTTATGTATTAAACGGCCCGAATCTAAACCTATTGGGCGTGCGCGAACCTGAAATTTACGGCCATTCAACCTTGGCCGACGTCGAAAAACTTTGCCGTGAAAGTGCCAATAAATATGGCCTTGGCGTTGAATTCGCTCAATCAAACATAGAAGGTGAACTTATAAGTCTAATCCAAAAGGCGCGAACCGAAGCCTGTGGATTAATATTAAATGCGGCGGCATTAACCCATACATCAATTGGCATATATGATGCTTTAAAATCGCTTGATATACCTATCATAGAAGTTCATTTATCTAATCCACATGCGCGCGAAGAATTTCGCCATAAATCCTTTGTTTCAATGGTTGCAAAAGGGGTAATTGCTGGCTTGGGAATTAATTCATATAAATTTGCAATTGAGGCCATCGCAGAGATTGTGAATTAAGAATCAAAGCCGCTATAATGCGTTTTAGGGTGGTTTATTGACCAATAATCCTTTATCTAACTGAACACTATTTTTAAAACCTAAATCTGGAGATGCTGATGCCGCAGAATGGCTTCGATACTAAATTAGTAAAAGATCTGGCTAAAATCCTTCGTGAAAGCGATTTGAGCGATATCGAAATCGAATATGAAGGCACAAAAATCCGTGTTTCAAAACAAATAAATCTAGTCTCAGCATCATCAGCACCCCAAGCTATAAATTATGCCGCTCCCGCATCAGCTCCAGCGCCAACAAGCAATGCCCCAACAGCCAGTGTCGAAAATACGGTAGCGCGAGAGGCAAAAAGCGGAAACATCGTAACTTCGCCAATGGTTGGCACGGTTTATTTCGCCCCTGAGCCTAATGCTAAGCCATTTATTAGCATTGGCGATACTGTCAAAAAAGGCCAACAATTATTTATCGTTGAAGCTATGAAGACACTGAACGCTGTTAATAGCGAATTTGATGGCGTAGTTAAGGAAATATTGGTTCGCGATGCTCATCCGGTTGAATTCGGCGAGCAACTTTGCATTATTGAATAATGATTATTCTAAAACTGGACAAAATAAGTGTTTAACAAAATTTTGATTGCCAATCGCGGCGAAATTGCCCTTCGAATCCATAGGGCGTGCAAAGAAATGGGTATTTCAACGGTTGCAGTTCATTCAACTGCCGATTCCGATGCTATGCATGTCAGACTTGCCGACGAAAGTGTGTGTATTGGGCCGCCGGCCAGCGCTTTATCTTATCTGAATATCCCCGCAATAATCAGCGCGTGTGAAATTACAGGTGCTCAGGCCGTTCACCCAGGTTATGGATTTTTGTCGGAAAATGCGCGTTTTGCAGATATCGTCGAAGCCCATGGCATTAAATTTATTGGTCCAACAGCTGCACATATAGAAATGATGGGCGATAAAATCGCCGCTAAAGCCGCCGTCGCTGGCGCTGGAATTCCTGTTGTTCCTGGTTCCGATGGCGCCATTAGTGATGATGAAACCGCGCACCAAGTAGCAAAAAAAATAGGCTTTCCAGTCTTGGTAAAAGCTTCTGCCGGTGGTGGTGGTCGCGGTATGAAAATCGCCAATACGCCCGAGGAGCTTAGTGTTGCCTTAAGTTCCGCGCGCACAGAAGCAAAAAATGCCTTTGGTGATGATACCGTATATTTAGAGAAATTTCTAAAACTACCACGCCATATCGAAATACAGATTGTTGCCGATAGTTTTGGAAATGTTGTTCATCTTGCAGAGCGCGATTGCTCCTTGCAACGTAGGCATCAAAAAGTTCTAGAGGAAGCACCCTCACCCGCTTTAAGTGCTGAAGAACGTGAAAAGATTGGCGAAACGGTTGTAAAAGCTATCAAGACGCTTGGCTATCTAGGTGTGGGAACTATTGAGTTCCTATATGAAGACGGCGAATTCTATTTTATTGAAATGAATACACGCCTTCAAGTTGAGCATCCCGTCACCGAAGCAATTACTGGTATTGATTTGGTCCGTGAGCAAATTCGTGTCGCTGCTGGCCTCCCTTTGTCGTTTACCCAAGAGGACGTTGTCCTTTCAGGGGTTGCAATTGAATGTCGCATTAATGCCGAAGATCCAGTAACTTTTGCGCCAAACCCTGGCACTATTACAGATTTTCACGCCCCAGGTGGCCTAGGCGTGAGACTTGATTCGGCAGTTTATGCTGGTTATCGTGTGCCACCATATTATGATAGTTTAATTGGCAAACTGATAGTCCACGGAAAAAATCGCGCGGAATGCCTGATGCGCCTACGCCGTGCACTTGGTGAAATGGTGATTGGCGGCACCAAAACTACCACCCCACTTTTTATTCGCTTGCTTCAAGAGCGTGATATTATTGATGGGAATTATAATATCCATTGGCTTGAAAATTGGATGAAAGAAACCTCTGCGGATTGATTTTGGTGGGCCGTAAATGACGTTAGTTTTGTTTAAACTTGCGCAATGGAAGACAATTTGAATTTTGGGCCTCTAGACCTGTTAGAACTTTATAAGAAGGGCATATTTCTTATGGCCGATAGCCGTGATGACCCGCGGCTTTTACTTATAGATCCAGATTTACGCGGTATAATCCCCATAAAAGGCTTTCATATTCCAAAGCGTCTCTATCGCTCATTCAAAAAGCACAATTATATAATTCGCGCGAATAGCCGTTTTCGAGAGATTATTGAACTTTGCGGGCAAGAAACCGATAATCGCCAAGAAACATGGATTAATGACGGGATTATCCAATTATATGATGCGCTGCACCGAATTAATCATGCGCACTCCATCGAAGTTTGGGAAGACGATAAATTGGTTGGCGGGCTTTATGGAGTATGCATTGGCTCTGCTTTTTTTGGCGAGAGTATGTTCTCTTTAAAAACTGACACCAGTAAAATCGCATTAATTCATTTGGTTGCCGCGTTAAAATACGCAGGGTTCATCTTATTGGACGCACAATTTCACAATAGCCACCTCGAACAATTTGGGCTTTATGAATTACCGCGCGATGAGTTTTTAATCGAACTAAAAAGGGCTATTGGAAAAGCCAATATCTTCCCCTTAGATTTATTTGAAAATCACGACCAAAAGAAGGGTATAAATTTATCCGACCCAAAAACTTGCCTCGAAATTTTGGCAAATAACTAGAGCCCTTTTAAAGCGGGTTAGTTTTTGCTTTTGCTTTGGGGGAATTGCCGCTCTCTTCTTGTGCTTTGGCGATAACCGCAGCTTGGCTTGCCGCACCGCCCTCACAGCGAACCAACCACATATCATAAATCGGATGATCGATCGGTGTTACAGTCGGGCTAGAGGCAATAATCCAACCGCGCCGCAAATATTCAATCTTTTTGGCCTCACGCTTTCTTGCCCTATCGCGCTGAGGCAAAACTGCAAGCGGAGTAGTTTCAACAGAGCCATTATCAATCACATCGACATAGGCATATGATTCGTCTGGATCTTCGGGGTTTGACTTATAGCAAGCCGAGACTTTCACACTCAATTGTTCAAAAGTAACAGTCTGACCAACCCGCACACCAAAACTAAGTTTGTAACCGGTTTCACGATTTAGCGCAGTAATCACAACACCAGTGCCGGGCGCTTCACGGACTATTCTTGGCCCTTGCGGTAGCATTTCATCACCCGCGCCACTTGGGAAAAGTAGAGAAATAGGAATTATAGGAATATTTGGTCCAGCGAGGCGCGGCATAATGCCGGCATTAGCACTATCACTAGCGTTTTGATTGCGAAGAGCCGCGTCTAATTTTTCACGCTCGCTCGCTGAAAGGCTTGTGTCCCCTCTTTCCCAGTTATCACCGTCGGTAGTTCTTAATGCGGGCAAAACTTCATTGCTATCTGGATCTTGCATCGGTCCCAATTCGGGATCTATGCCGCCATCATCTTGAACAATAACTTCGCGCTCAGTATTTGGATTTGGCGTTTGCTCAGGGGTTGAAACAGCTGGCGGTTGTAAAGCGTCATCATTCACAGGCTGTGCACCAATAGAATTTGATAGCGCGGCCAAAACCACACCTCCAAGGACTATTGAAATTGCCAATGACGCTTTTCTATTATTCATTCAATTCTTCCAAAAACCTATGGAACCCAAGCCTCATAATCACTCAAAGAGGCTTTATTTTTGTCTTTTCCGCTCTTAATGTGAGACAAAGAGCCTTTGGGACGATAGGCGAAAACAGTTCCTGTAAGATTCGGTTGATGCGGCTTCTCCCAAGACTTGATTTTAAATGGTTCTTTTGTGGGAGGCTCGTCGAACGTATAATGCAACCAGCCATGCCAATCAGCACTTACAACAGAAGGCTCGGCATAGGATTTGTAAATCACATAGCGACGCTTACGGCCCTCGATAGTGGCGTTTGGCTCTTCGTAATATTTATTGCCAATGGCATCTTCGCCTACTAATTTAGCGCGGCGATTAACATCGAATAAAGCGCCGATTGTCGCGCCATTCCACCATGTAAAAATCTTTTTAAGCAATTGAACCAATCCTCATTGAAGCAAAATCGTTTCTATATAGTTTTGCCAGCCAAAACAATATTACAAATCATTCAATCTGTATATTTCTCGGGTCTCATAAAAATCTCTATTTTGCGATGTCTGTAACAAAAATTGTTAACTATTCTTAAGTGAATCGCGCGACACTCAGGGTGTTATCTGTATCAGATTCTGCTTATCTTTGGAAAATCCTATGCCGCACGATGAAAATGGACACAATCTAATTGAACACAATTTAATTGGGCGTGAAGCAATCGAATTCGAACAATTTGATAATCCGATCGCATTGCGCGAATTGGCCGTAGATGGCAATGGCAAGTCGATTTATTGCTACGCACCAATCGCTTGGTCGCTCGATAGTGTCATTTGCGCCTATGAATTTTTTGAAATGGAACCGATGCAGGATTTAGCAATTTGTGCCGGCGAATATATTTCGGGCCAGCTAAAAACAATATTTGGTGAGATAAATGCTCAAATTATTGCTAGCATAGAGCAATATCTCTTGAGCGCCTTTTTATCACAAAGATTAATGATATTGCCGGCAAGTGAGGGCAAGGAAACAATACCGACAGTCAATTCAATCACACAGATTGATGAAATCATTACGAATTATAATGATTCGCTTTTAAACCATGCGGCGCAAATCGCTGGCCATAAAGCTATAAGCGTTTCATTGGGTGAAATAAGTAGCGCTATCGAGCGTGCAGTTGGGAATGGCGCAAAGGATATATCCAATAATCCAGCTTTGGCACGTGCGGTCGGGCGCGCATTTTCGCGGGGTCTTCCAGCCGGCATTGTTAAAAGCGCTATTGACGGGGCAATCAATGGCGATAATCCCATACAGCCGCCCGAAATTAAACCGCCGCCGCAACCGCCAAAGTATTTTTTCGATATTAGTAATATTGATGTCGGCAAATTCCAAAAGCGAAACATCATTCCGCTAAATCCGTCATTTATAAATATCAAACTAACCCAAAATCCGATTTGGGGTTTAAACCTAGCGGCCTATGCATTGAATGGTTCGTTTGACCTCAAATTATTGGCGAAAGATATTCGCTTATTGGGCAAGTTGATGCTAACCAAAGCGAATAATAACGAAAACCTCAGTATCGGCATTTGCGGCCTTGGCGCCGCAATAGTTTCATGTGGTTACAAATATGGCAGTTCCGAAAGTATAAAATTATCGGAGAATATTTTTGAGACAATCGC
>CAYTWK010000023.1:6281-15049 GCA_964442095.1 uncultured Caulobacteraceae bacterium
GGAATCTGGTCAAAACATTGAGATTTCATCGCTCCATAATGAAATAGTTTCTCAAATCCTCAGTGCGCAATCTATAGGATTTGGGCCAATTAAAACCCTTAGTGATGAAATTAGTGTTGGCCCAGAAAATACCCGTATCGCGCTTAAACCCTGTGTTCAGATTGCAATGAATACTCAAGGTCTCGATAGGCGCGTAATTCAAAAGAAAATTATTGGTGCGCGCACGCTCCAAGGGTGCCCCACAATAAGTTATTCGCGCCTTGAAGAATGCGGATTAGATGATGCTTCGATTAGCGCTATCAATGATTCTATTCTAAATTCTCGAAACTTAAAATCTGTGTTCAATGTTTGGACGGTTGGAATTGATGAATGTTCTAAGCTATTTGGGCTATCAGCCTCCGAGCTATTAAGCCCTGACTTTGACCTCTTAAGCGCTCTTAATTTTAGCAAAGAAGATATTGAAATTGCTAGTGATTATATATTCGGGACAAATAGTATTTCAGACTTGCCACAATGTCTTCATCACCCAGAAATAATGGATCAAATCGAATTATATAATGCAATTTGCAATCATATATCACAAAGCGACGCCTTCATATTTGAGCTATCAAATAAAAGGGAAGACCGCGAAAGATTACAATCTATTCTTAAAAACGCTAAAGAAAATAATTGGCCTTCTTTTAAAATAAAAGATAAATCCATAGCCCTTCATGCCCCACAGATTGAATATGAAGAATTCAATAATTGGGAGCCAGAACCAAAGATTGAACGCGTCGAAGTTCAAGTCGAGAAAATAATTGAACGCGAAATTGAAAGACCGAAATTCCGCGAAAAGCTTCCGGATAGACGCAAAGGCTATATTCAAAAAGCCAAAGTCGGCGGCCATAAAGTCTATTTGCATACTGGCGAATTCGAAAATGGCGAATTAGGCGAGATTTTTGTTGATATGCACAAAGAGGGTGCAGCTTTTCGGTCCTTAATGAATAGCTTTGCTATCGCCACTTCTATCGGCCTACAATATGGAGTGCCGCTCGAAGAATACGTCGATGTTTTCGTAAATACTCGCTTTGAACCATCAGGAATCGTAGAGGGTAATGATAGCGTCAAAAGTGCAACTTCGGTGTTGGATTATCTTTTCCGCGAACTTGCGGTTTCCTATCTTGACCGTGATGATTTGGCAGTTGGTCAAAGTGATAAAAACTCCAATAGCCCAACAAGTGATAGCGAAAATCCTCAAACTATTGTCGCAAGTAAATTGATTTCAAAAGGCTATTCACGAGGAAGTGTTCCTGACAATTTAATCACTTTGCCGAGCATTGCGCAAAGAAAAAGCCAGCACAAGGCACAAAACAGTCAAAGCGAAGACGCTATAAAACCAAATTATACAAATATTGCGTGTCCAAAATGCGGACATTTTACTATAATTGAAACAAATAATTTGAGCCAATGTGACGCCTGCGGCTATGAAAGCGCGGCAAATGAAGCCCAAACAAACACAAATTGAACCAAAGTTCGCTTTTTGGCTAATTCTTGGTTTGTTTAATAAAGCTTAATCAGATTGCATTAAACAAATGACGATAAATCGCGGCATCAATTATGCATTGATTAGTGATATTGGATTTTAATCATACGGAGTGTCCGAAAATGAAACATATTGCCTTGATTGTATTGGCTCTAACTACAGTATCAGCGCCTGCTTTAGCACAAAATGCGGATCAAATTGCCGCTGTGAAAGCTGGCCGCTCTTGCATTGGCTGCAATCTATTTCAAGCGGATTTTGACTATGAAAATATTTCGGGCCGCAATCTTTCGCGTTCGCGCCTTCGCCAAGCTGATATGACTGCTGCCGAGGCGGATAGGTCAAACTTTTCACGCGCTGATTTATCAATAGCAAATATGTATGGTATTCGCGCAACTGGTGCGAATTTTTCCGGTGCGAATTTATCCCAAGCCTCATTGGTTGGCGGCTATTTTGCGGGTGCAAATTTTACGGGTGCAAATTTGAGCGGCGCGGATTTGTCTGGCATCGAAGCGCGAAACGCGCGCGGCCTAACGCAGGCGCAATTGAATAGCGCTTGTGGTGATGAGGCAACAGAGCTACCGCGTGGTCTAAGGATTAGAAGCTGCAGATAAAAAGCTATTTGAATTAGCCAAAATATTGCGTTTTGTATAGAATTAACCTAACAGCCATTTAATTGTTATTTTGATGATTTTCCTGTTATATATGGATAATGGCAATATTAATGACAAAGAATAGCATGATAAAAAATTGTGAATTGCGCGAATTTTTAATTCCAATTCATTATATGCGCAAAACTTCATTGATGGCTTTTTCGCTTTTTCTCGGCATTTGCATTAGTGGTCTTGGCACAAATTCGGCCTTTGCTTTTCAAAACGACGATAATGGCGCTTGGGGATCGCGTGGTCGCCCGAGCGCAGTAACCTATTCGCGTGGCTTTTCTGGAGTTTGTCGCGGCTGTGACCTACAGGGGCGCAATCTTGTTGGGGCGCGCCTATCCGGAAGCAATTTTTCCGATAGCCAGTTTTCTGGTGCACAATTAAGACGCGCTGACTTAAGTAGAGGTTTTTTTGTTGGCTCTCGTTTTGACAGAGCCGACCTTAATGGAGCTGATATTGCGCGCTCGAATTTAAGCAATTCAAGCTTTGTTGGCACCAATATGGAAAGAATTGACGCGACTAGCGCAAATCTTTCACGTGCCAATTTCATGGCTGCTAGTATTGATAATGCAGAATTCATCGGTGCAAATTTAGTTGGCGCGAATTTTTCAAATGCACGGGGCGAAAATGCCGAATTTTCGGGTGCAAATCTAACGGGTGCGCGCTTAGAGGGTGCAAGCTTGGTGGACGCAGATTTCTCTGGCGCAAATCTTCGCAATATTCGCGCAAATCGCACAAGATTTAATGGCGCAGATTTTGATGGCGCAAATTTATCGGGCGCGGATTTATCGGGCGCTATTGGCCTTACCCGAGGTCAATTATCAGAGGCTTGCGGCGATGAGAACACCCGCCTCCCAACTGGCCTAAGTATAACTATCTGCCGTCGATAATAGAAAGCTCTTTGCCAGATAAAAAAGCGCCGTCTATAAAAATCGGCGCTTTATTATTTTGAATGATCAATTAGTCTAATCCTGAACTGCAATCCGCAAACTAAGCTCGCGCAATTGTGAATTATTCACGCTTGATGGTGCTTGCATCATCAAATCTTGCGCCTGCTGATTCATCGGGAACATAGTTACTTCGCGAATATTTGGCGTATTTGCTAATAGCATAACCATGCGATCAACCCCTGGGGCAAGTCCACCGTGCGGCGGTGCACCATATCTAAATGCGTTCAGCATGCCGCCAAACTTTTCTTCAACAACTTCTGGGCCATAACCCGCAATTTCAAAAGCTTTGAGCATTATTTCAGGGCGATGGTTACGAATTGCGCCAGATGATAATTCCACGCCATTACAAACAATATCATATTGATAGGCGTTAATCGTAAGAGGATCTTGGGTCTCTAATGCTTCCATGCCACCTTGAGGCATAGAGAATGGATTATGAGAAAAATCTACTTTCTTTTCATCTTCATTATATTCAAACATTGGGAAATCAACAATCCAACAAAAGCGGAAAACGTCCTTTTCGCAAATATCAAGCTCGTCGCCAATCTTAACTCGCGCTTGGCCGGCCAGTTTGGCAGCCTTTTCTTCGCTATCACAAGCAAAGAAGACAGCGTCCCCCTCACCTACACTGGCAAGCTCTTGAAGGCGCGCTATTGCATCAGCGGGTAAAAATTTTGCAATCGGGCCTTTGGCTTCGCCATCTGAGAAGGTGATGTAACCAAGACCCGCAGCCTGCATGTCTTTGCGGGCCCAATCATTCAATTTATCAAAGAAAGAGCGCGGCTTGTCTGCAGCTTTTGGCGCAGGAATTGCGCGAACTACACCACCTTTGGCAATAGCGCCTTTAAAGGCGTTAAAAGTAACGTCTTCACGTGCGAAAATTTCGGTAACGTCCGAAATTATCAATGGATTGCGCAAATCTGGCTTGTCGGACCCGTATTTGAGCATTGAATCGCGATATTTAATCCGCGTAAAAGGTGCAGGGTCAACCGCCCAACCTTTAGAAAACTCGTTGAAAACTCCCGACAAGACAGGTTCGATTGCCGCGAAAACTTCGTCTTGGGTGACAAAGCTCATTTCGATATCAAGCTGATAAAATTCGCCAGGGCTACGATCCGCGCGGGCGTCTTCGTCTCTAAAACATGGTGCAATTTGGAAATATCTGTCAAAACCTGCAACCATAATTAATTGTTTAAATTGCTGCGGCGCTTGTGGGAGAGCGTAAAATTTCCCCGGATGAAGACGTGAAGGAACCAAAAAGTCGCGTGCACCTTCGGGGCTAGATGCGGTCAAAATTGGGGTCTGGAACTCAAAAAATCCAGCTTCATTCATACGCCTACGCAATGAGGAAATGATATTCGACCGCAGCATAATATTGGCGTGCAAGGTTTCGCGGCGTAAATCAAGAAAACGATAGCGTAAGCGCAATTCTTCTGGATATTCCAATTCACCAAACACCGGAACCGGCAAATCTTGTGTCACTTCTGATAAAACCTCTAGAGTTTTTACCATTAATTCGATTTCGCCAGTCGACAATTCGCTATTCTGAGTGCCCTCTTGACGCGCAACTACTTCGCCTTCGATTGAAACAACGCTTTCAGCGCGAAGATGGGTCAATTTATCAAACATTGGATTGCTTGGACCACAAACAATCTGGGTAATTCCATAATGATCACGCAAATCAATAAAGGCAACGCCACCATGATCGCGGCGACGGTGAATCCAACCAGAAAGCTTAGCAATTTTGCCAATATCACTTGCGCGCAATTGGCCACATGTGTGGGTTCTATATTTATTATCTACAGAAGAATTCATTTTTCGCCTATTCGGAAATTCGTTTTAGAAATGTTATCAGTTCAATGATTGCGCAGATATATGGTTTTATAAAAAAACGCTAGTAGCTTGCGCGGTTGCAATTCTGATATTCCACTGCAATATGCTCAAAATTTGAAAAATATCGCAGATTTGGCCTCATAACAGCGGTTTTTAGGTTAATTTCTCCGGATTTTACTGCAAAGTGGTAAAATGTGTGACAAAAAATCACTCGCGCTTTAGAGCGTTTTATTCCATAGGATGCCATGGAATTAATTACGAAAACAGATGACTTAGTAAAAGCGTGCGAAAAACTAAAAAGTCAGCCCTTTATAGCGGTTGATACAGAATTTCTGCGCGAAACCACCTATTGGCCCAAATTATGCCTTGTGCAAGTTGCCGGTGGCGATATTGAGATAATTATAGATCCGCTCGCAGAAGACCTCAATCTTTCGCCGCTTCTCGATTTAATGATGGATACAGATATTCTAAAAGTCTTTCACGCGCCGCGCCAAGATTTGGAAATATTCTATCGCCTTATGAATCAAAAACTCCCGTCGCCAGTATTTGACACACAGATTGCGGCAATGGCGCTTGGTTTGGGCGAACAGATTTCATACGATGGCCTTGTGCAGTCCCTGCTTGGGAAGAATGTTGATAAAAGCCACCGCTTTACCGATTGGGCCCGTAGGCCTTTAAGTGAGAACCAGCTGAATTATGCAATTGCCGATGTTACCCATTTGCGCGATTTATATCCAATTATTCTTGAGCGCCTAGAAAGCCGTGGTCGTGTAAATTGGGTCGATGCAGAAATGGCGGCATTAACAAATCCCGAAAGTTTTGACACCACGCCAACCAATGCTTGGAAGAGAATGCGGCCAAAGAAATATACACCCGAATATCTTGCGGCCTTTTTTGCGGCCACCAGCTGGCGCGAATGGTTTGCCCAAGAGCGTGATATTCCGCGCTCGCGCGCTTTAAAAGATGACGCAATATACGAAATAGCCGAGCAAAAGCCGAGGGATGCCGATGCGATGGACCGAATGCGCGCCGTCCCAAAGGGTTTCGGCAAATCAAAAGGTGGAATCGCGCTTTTAGAGGCGCTTAACGAAGCTTTAGAAAACCCAAGCGAGTTTGCCCCGAACACTACGAGGCCGAAGCCAAATCCGCCCGGTCAAGGCGCAACAATAGAACTGTTAAAGGTTCTATTGCGCGCAGTCAGCGAGGAATTAGAAGTATCACCACGACTTATTGCCTCAAGTGCTGACCTCGAAGATATTGCTAATAGCGATGCGCAGGATAATCCCATTTTCCATGGCTGGAGGCGCGAAGTATTTGGTGAAAGCGCTATACGCCTCAAGAATGGCAAAGTTGGTATTGCAGTCAAGAATAGAAAAGTCAGTGTGTTTGATATAGACTAATCGCTATCTGGCTTCATATGCACTTATAATTTCGCCGATTTCATCCAATATTAATAGCCTTTGCTTCTCCAAATTATCCAGCACAAAATCGTCTGCTGGCGTAATATTGTTTTGAATATTCTGAATTTGTTCAAATAATTCATGATTTTTTATAAGCAGTTTCTTAAAGTGATTATCATTTAGCTTTAGACTGTGGATTGCCTCCCCATGACCAGAAAATTCCTCGCGAAGCGCTCTATCTAAATGTTCCAGATTCTCTGTCATTTTTATCTCCCTTTACCTAAATGAAAATGCCTCTAAATAGATTTGCATATTTTCAGATTAAGAAGATTATTAAACAGTTTTAAGATAATTTTAAATGATACCAATTGTCACATATTGATGTTTAGCAGCGCATTAAGACCCACGGCATTGGCCAATTGTTGATGTCTTCTTTGCACTTGGTGAGAGTAAATTGGCGCAATGTCAGTTTTGATATTTAAAACCAAGTCAGTTTGCGTAAATTCAATATTTGTTTGTCTCAATAATTGCGCACTGTTTGAGCTCATATTACAAGCTAAGCGTATCGCAAGGCCTATTTTTTCGGCATAATCCTTTGCGATTTCGGAAATATTTTCGCTTCCTAAAAGAGTATCTAAATAATCTTGCTTGGCCCCATATCTTGCGCCAATTGCACGCGCCAAAAACACTCTCTCATTATGAAAAATCGCTGCAAAAGGTGCTCTGAGCAATAATTCGTATGAAAGATAGGCGCGGTGATCTGGATGATAATTTAACCCAATATTTGATAATATACAGAGGGCATAAACCAGCTTTCTATTTAATTCCATTGGAAGTTTTGGGGCTACGTATTCTAACGCCGGCTTTAACCATTCATGCAAAGCATTGGCAAACTCCAAGCCATCCTTATTAATCTCTGCATGGGCTATCGCACTTTCAATCAGTGAACCGGACTTCAAGGACGCGAAACCATATTTTTCGACCAAAATACCTTCGCGAAGCCCGTAAGAAGAAATTATCACTGCGTCGCAATTTCCGATGCGAACAATTTCGTGCATCAATAAAGCGGCATAGGACAATGTATCAACCCGACGCGAAGAAACCCCGGAAATTCGCTCTAATGACTTCTTACTCTGGCTAGAAATAAATTCACAAATCTGCAAAGCATCATTACGGCTCATTCTATAATTATGCAGAACGTGAATTGGGTAATTGCGATAAACCATATGAATATGCGCCAAAGATCGCCATGCTCCGCCAACAGCATGAAAATGATTTGAAGACACATTCTTTAACACTTCAGATTCTTCGAGAATTTTCGCAATTTCCGCGCGCGTAGCCTCTTTATCTTCTATAATATTGCGTGATAAAGCCAGATCGCCCAAAGCCAAAGGGCCTAGCTGAAAGCTCTCACGTATAGATGAATTCGAATTATTTATATCAACTAATTCAAGGCTAGATCCACCTAGATCGCCCATAAAGCCAGTCGAGTTCGGCGCGCCATATTCAACGCCCAATGCTGAATACCTTCCTTCATCTTCACCAGATAGTATTTTTATATTCAAGCCAATTTCGCGCGCAATCTTTTTTACAAAATCGCTTCCGTCCTCGGCCTCGCGGATTGCGGCAGTTGCAATTGCATCAATATTTTTAATATTCAAAGCCCGCAATAGAATCTTAAAACGCCTCAGCGCCTCTGTAGCCATTTCGACCCCTTCGGGCGAAAGCTTGTGGGTTCTAGCAAGTCCTTTGCCAAGCGCAGCAAGCGTTTTTTCATTGTGAATTGGAATTATTGCGCCGCCATAAACTATATAAATTACGAGGCGCACCGAATTGGAGCCAACATCAATCACAGCATGCTTTATTTTATTTGCCAAAAACTTTTTGGTATAGGGCATGCAATTCTCGTTTTGGTGACACAAATAAAAGGCGTTTGATTTGCCTTTCCTAGAACAAAAATCCCATTTTTGACACTATTTTTGCAGTCTGCGTGCAGCGGGCTTTGTTACGGGCGCTTTAGTCTTTTTTCCGCGACCAGAAAGTGAAGTATGTTTGATAAAATAATGATGCGCGCTAAACGGCGTGACACCAGCTTCTATTATCGGTTTAGAATATGTACCATCGGAATTCATTATCCATGATTGCGCAGAATCTTGAAGATAAGTCTCCATGATCTCTTCGATAATTTGACGGTGAACTGTAGGGTTCTCGATTGGAACCATTGCTTCGACGCGGCGTTCAAGATTTCGAGTCATCCAATCTGCAGATGATATAAATACCTTGGCATTATGTGACGGCAAGGAGTGACCATTTGCAAAGCATATAATTCGTGAATGTTCCAAAAAACGGCCAATAATCGATTTGACCTTTATATTTTCAGACATACCCGGAACACCAGGACGAAGGC
>CAYTWK010000024.1:0-15039 GCA_964442095.1 uncultured Caulobacteraceae bacterium
TCTAGAATATGATTTTCTGGCGCTCCCAAAAGGTTTGGATCTGATGAAAAAGAATATTGGGTCTTTGCAATACATATAGGAAGATGGCTAAAACCAGAATCGTTTATTTCCTGGAGCTTTGACTTGGCTTTTGAAGATAATTCAACGGCGCTTGCGCCATAGATTTCATGCGCAATTTTTTCAATCTTCTCCTTTATGCCTGTTTCGTCTGAATAAAGTGTAGAGAAGTTTGCGATTTGGCTATCGGCGATTGATTTAACCTCTTGAGCCAATTCAATTGCACCAGCGCCTCCATTGGCAAAATGAGAACACATAATAGCCTTTACACCGAGATTGTCCTGACAATAGGATTTTACATAATCAATCTCATCTAAACTATCTGTAGAAAAATTATTTATGCAGACAATTGGCGGCAAGCCAAATTTTCTAATATTATTGACATGGCGCGCTAGATTAGAAATTCCTGATTTCAATGCATCTATATTCTCTATTGCCAATTCCGATTTGCTTGCTCCACCATGCATTTTCAGCGCGCGGATTGTTGCAACTATAACAACCGCTGAAGGCTTTAAGCCAGATTTTCGGCATTTAATATCTAGGAATTTCTCTGCACCCAAATCCGCGCCAAACCCCGCCTCCGTAACTACATAGTCAGCAAGTTTCATAGCTGCCTTAGTCGCAATAACTGAATTACAGCCGTGCGCAATATTTGCAAACGGCCCGCCATGAACAAGTGCCGGATTTCCCTCTAAAGTCTGAACCAAATTGGGGTTAAGCGCATCTTTCAATAATACCGCCATTGCGCCATGTGCTTTTAGATCGCGGGCATAAATTGGATGTTTTTCACGCGTCGCACCAATTATTATGCTACCTAATCGCTCTTCTAAATCCTTGGCATCCTGAGCAAGGCAGAAGATGGCCATAATCTCAGACGCAACAGTAATATCAAATCCATCTTCACGAGCGAATCCATTTTGAGCGCCGCCAAGGCCAATATTAATATTCCGAAGCGCTCTATCATTACAATCAAGAACACGCTTCCATGTCACCCTTCTGGTATCAATTGATAATTCATTTCCCCAATATATGTGGTTATCAATCATGGCTGACAATAAATTATGTGCGGCAGTTATGGCATGAAAGTCACCAGTGAAGTGAAGATTTATTTGCTCCATCGGAACAATTTGGGCGTATCCGCCGCCGGCTGCACCGCCCTTTGTGCCAAAGCAAGGCCCGAGACTAGGCTCACGTAACGCGATAATGGTTTTCGCACCAATCTTATTCAGAGCGTCCCCTAAGCCAATTGTGGAGGTGGTTTTACCTTCGCCTGCCGAAGTTGGATTAATGGCTGTAACCAAAATAAGCTTCGCATCCGGATTTGACTTAAGGCCATTCAAATAATTAACATCTATTTTTGCAATATGGCGACCATAATTGGAATAGTTATCTTCGCTTAGCCCTATTTTAATTGCAATTTGACCAATCGAGGATAATTTAGCTTCACGCGCTATTTCAATATCCGTTTTCATTCAATTATTTCGCCCCTTCATCTTTTAATTGGAATAAAGTGCAATTAACCCTTTTGGCAAGACCCCGTTTGACATATAGGTGGCGAATGAATGACTTTTTGCATAATCAATTTGAGACACTAGTTAGCGCGGAGCAAATTGCGGTCCGTATTGACGAACTGGGCGAACAAATTGCACCACGTCTTGAAGATGACGCCATTGTTGTTGGACTGTTACAAGGTGCATTTATCTTTATGGCAGATATTATGCGATCTTTGGCAAGTCATGGCAAACTTCCGTCAACTGATTTTCTTTGGCTATCGTCATATGGCGACACTCAAGTTTCTGGGCGATTAAATATTATTGCCGACCTTCAGCGCTCAATTAATGGCCGGCAAGTTCTTTTGGTTGACGATGTTTATGACACCGGAAAAACCTTGGCGTTTGCAAAAGACTATCTAAAGGCCAAAGGCGCAAAAGAAGTGCTTACATGTCTATTGGCGCGCAAGCCCGAGGCCGCTAATCTAATTGCCCCCGACTATCTCGGTTTTGATTTACCAAATGTTTTTTTAGTTGGCTACGGATTAGATGACGGTGGGCGCGGTCGTGGTTTGGGCGATATTTGCGCAAAAAGACATGAATAATAGAAGTTTTGATTGAAATAATGGACAAGGACGAAACCACAAGCGATGATATTTCCCAGCTTCGGGCGCAAATTGATGCAATCGATATAGAAATCGCTCGTCTTTTAGTAAAGCGCACTAATATCTCCCAAGCGGTTGCATTTTCAAAAATTAAGGACGCCAAAAACAATAATTCGGAGCTGAATTTCGGCTGGCGGCCTAAACGCGAAATTGAAATATTAAGACAAGTAAAAGCCGCCGAGCCGAGCCTCGGGCGAAGATTATCCTATATGATTTGGCGCGCAATGATTACGCGCAATTTGGCGTCACAGGCGCCAATGGAGGTGGTTTGCGTCAAGGATAGCCAAGCACCAAGTCGGATTGGTTTTGGCGCGGCAGTAGTCCCGAAACTTGCAACAAATAGCGATGAGGCCTTAAAGCTAGCGGCGACAACACAAAATCTAATTCTATCATTACCTTGGCCTAGCCACGATAATGATTGGTGGCTTAGGCTTTTAGAGCCTGAATACCAGACCTTAAAAATCAATATGGCTCTGCCGCATGTTGAAGACAAAGTTCCAGAGGCGCTATGCCTTGCAAATATAACCCCATTAGAAACCGGAAATGATTATTCATTAATAGTCGCGCCGTCTTCTGTGGCTCTAGGCGTAAATGGCACTTTGGTATGCACAAAGAACAATTATTCGCTTTGGCATATTTCGGGGTTCCACGCCAATTTAGAAAATTTGAATTCTAAGGTTCATTTTCTTGGGTCATATGCAATTGTATAGGCGATTATCCTAGTTTTTATCGCACCAAGGGGCTATAGAGCCAAAATTGGATGGAGATATTATGCGCCCCGAAGCTTTAAATGATATTATGAACATTGTGCCCTATAAAGGCGGCGAAGCGAATATTGCGGGCGTTGAAAAGGTTTATAAATTATCGTCCAATGAAAACCCACTTGGGGCTTCCAATAAAGCGCGGGCGGCATTCGAAGATGCTGCGAAGAAGCTAAATATCTATCCAGACGGTGCACATGAAGAATTGCGATTGGCTATAGCTGCGCGCTATGGCCTCGATAATGGTAGGATTATCTGCACCAACGGATCCGATGAAGTGTTTCAACTTTTGGGGCGAGCATATTTGGCACCAGGCGATGAGATAATTCAGTCGGAATACGGGTTTTTGGTTTATCGGCTTATAGCTCAACAATCTGGTGCAAAATGCCTCAGTGCGAAAACCGAAAAATTCACTGCTCAAGTTGATGCAATTCTTGCGCTAATTTCACCTAAGACGAAAATCGTTTTTTTGGATAACCCAAATAATCCATGCGGCACTTATTTGCCATTTTCAGAGGTAAGCCGCCTTCATTCTGGTTTACCAAAAAATGTATTATTAGTGCTTGATGCTGCCTATGCCGAATATGTAAATAAAAACGACTATTCATCGGGCCTAGAGCTTGCAGGTGCGCATGAAAATGTCTTGATGACGCGGACTTTTTCTAAAATCCATGGCCTTGCAGCGCTTAGGATTGGATGGTCTTATGGACCTCAAAATATTATCGACGCGTTAAACCGTGTTCGCGGACCCTTTAATGTTAATGGGCCGGCTTTATGCGCTGGAACTGCGGCGATAAAAGATGAAGATTTTGCTGCCCAAAGCCAGTCCCACAACAATCTCTGGCTCGACACAATTACCAAAGAGATTTCTAAACTTGGATTTGAAACTATACCGAGTGTTGGCAATTTTCTATTAGTCGGATTTGATGGAAATTCTGGCAAAAACGCCGATAAAGCAGATGAGTTTCTTAAGTCAAGGGGAGTAATTGTGCGCAAATTGGGTGCGTATAATTTAAGCGATTATTTACGCATAAGCATTGGCGATGAAGCGGGAAATCGCGCACTCTTGAGCGCCTTTAAAGAATTCGCGGCGCTATGAAACAATTTGAAAAAATAGCAATTATCGGGATTGGCCTTATCGGATCTTCAATTGCCATAAAATCAAGGTTGGAAAGCCTTGCAAAGGAAATCGCATTATTTGATATATCACCCAAGGTTAGGGCCCGCGCGAAAGAGCTAAATCTTGGCAATATTTGCGATAATTATCAAACCCTGTTGAAAGGCGCGGATCTAATTATTCTTGCAGTTCCATGTGGCGTAATGGCCGAAGTAGCGCAAGAGATTGCGCCCTTCATGCAAGATGGCGCAATTCTAAGCGATACGGGATCTGTCAAGGTAGAAGTAATAAAGGGCATAGCACCAATCGTGCCAGAAAATGTGTTTTTCATTCCAGCGCACCCGATTGCAGGAACCGAATTATCAGGACCAGATGCAGGCTTTGCCAGCCTATTTGAAGGGCGTTGGTCTATTATTACTCCCCTTAGGGACGATGCGCCTTATCGTGAGAAGCTAGAGCTATTAGATAGTTTTTGGAAGCGGCTTGGCGCCAAAACCGAAGAAATGAACCCCGAGCGCCACGATATAGTATTAGCAATGACTAGCCATATCCCGCACTTAATTGCATTTTGTATTGTCGCGACTGCAGAGGATATGGAAAACCTATCGGAAAGCGAAATTGTGAAATATTCAGCCGGTGGATTTCGTGATTTTACGAGAATTGCAGCATCAGATCCCACCATGTGGCGTGATGTTTTCTTGCTAAATAAGGACGCTGTTCTTGATATTCTTGGCCGCTTTAGTGAGGATTTGACAGCTCTTCGCCGCGCAATAAGATGGGATGATGGCGCAACCTTGTTTGATACTTTCACAAGAGCAAGAAAAATGCGAAAGGAAGTTATAGACGCAGGCCAAGATAGCGACAAAGCCAATTTCGGTAGATAAATATTACTTAAATTTAACTAGGCCTGAAAAAATTATATTTGACTAGCTCGATTATCCATATATTGATTGTCAACAATAGTCCTCGGCGAGGAGGATATATGGAGATTTAAATGGATAGACGTGACTTTCTTTCAATAAGCACAAAAACTCTTGGCGTCGCTATGGCCGCAAATATTGGAATAAATAATTATGCAAACGCAGCACCAGCGCGCCCGAAACTTGGAAGATTTGGTATCGATTTGGCGGGCCGCGATCTTTCAGTAAAACCTGGTGATGATTTTTTTGCCTATGCGGGCGGCACTTGGATGAAGAATAATCAGATTCCATCAGATCGCACACGTTGGGGTGCTTTTGATATTTTGCGCGCTAAATCAGAAACCGATGTAAAAGCTATTATTGATGATTTAGCCTCCAAAACTCATGCTGCTGGTTCTATTGAGCAAAAGATTGGTGATTTTTGGAAAGCTTATATGAATACTGATGCCATGAACGCCAAAGGCATCAAGGCTATAAAATCTGAATTGGATATGATTGCGGCTGCACAAACCCATGACGATATTGCCGTCCTCTTTGGTAAGCCCGAACTACCCACACCATCACCAATTGGTTGGGGAGTTAGTATCGATAATAAAAACCCAGATAGATATATAGTGAATGTTAGACATAGTGGTCTTGGGCTTCCTGAGCGCGACTATTATTTGAAAGACGAAGCGCGGTTTAAGGATCTAAAAGCAAAATATCCGCTTCATATTGCAAAAATGTTTGAGCTTGCGGGCGTTTCAAATTCAGCAGAAAAAGCGGCTGGCATTTTGGCACTCGAAACCGAGATTGCAAAGCTTCATTGGCCAGTTGCGGACAGGCGCGATCGCGATAAAACTTATAATGTAAGAACCATTGCTCAATTAAACGAGCTTGCGCCAGATTTTCCGTGGGCCAAAGGATTTGGTGCCAGTGGATTTACCAATCTTACAGAAGTTGTTGTGGGCGAGCTTTCGGCAATGGGCCCACTCGCTACTCTGTTTAAAAACACACCTGTTCAAACCTGGAAGGATTATCTTTCATACCACCTAATTAATGGAACCGCAGGACTTTTAAACAAAGAATTTGATGAAGAGAGTTTCAGCTTTTTTGGAAAAACCCTTAATGGTCAGCCCGAGCAGCGGGCACGCTGGAAACGCGGAACTGACGCCATAAACGGGGCTTTAGGCGAAGCAATCGGCAAAAAATATGTAGAGCGCCATTTCAGCCCAAGAGCCAAACAGCAAATGCTGGTTCTTGTTGAAAATCTCCGCCGTGCCTTTGCTCGCCGCATCAATGGACTCACCTGGATGAGTGCGGAAACAAAGATTGTTGCCCAGCGAAAACTTGCCAGCTTTAATCCGAAAATTGGCTATCCCGATAAATGGCGCGATTATTCAAGCCTAGAAATTAAAGCAGATGATCCGATTGGCAACGCTCGGCGGGTTGCAAAATTTAACAATGACCGCGATATCGAGCGTTTAAGCCAGCCTACAGACAAAAAAGAATGGTTTATGACACCGCAAACGGTCAATGCCTATTATAATCCAACATTCAATGAAATTGTGTTTCCTGCAGCTATTTTGCAACCGCCATTCTTTGATGAACATGCAGACCCTGCGGTTAATTACGGCGCAATTGGCGGTGTAATTGGTCACGAAATGGGTCATGGCTTTGATGACCAAGGCGCAAAATACGATGAAAAAGGCGTTTTGCGTGATTGGTGGCAAAAATCAGACGTAGAGGCCTTCAAACTGCTTGGCAATAAAATGGTTGAGCAATACAGCGGCTTTGAGCCACTACCGGGCGTCAAGCTTAATGGGCGCTTAGGGTTAGGCGAAAATATTGGTGATCATTGCGGACTTATTATGGGTCTCGAAGCCTATAAAATATCTTTGGGAAATCGCCGCGCACCAGTTATTAGCGGCACAACTGGTGAACAAAGAGTATTCCTTGCTTGGGCACAAGTATGGCGCGGATTGATGCGTGATGAAGCTTTGCGCAATCAAATTCAAACCGGACCTCACTCGCCGCCAAAGTATAGAGTAAACGGCACAATTCAAAATATTGATGCGTGGTATAGTGCATTTAATGTGCGCCCCGGTGATGCGCTTTATGTTCCGCCTGAAAAGCGGGTTCGCATTTGGTAAGTCAAAAATAATTCCGTTTTTATTGCGGCGCGTGGAAGTTTTTTCACGCGCCGTTTATTTTGCCGACTAAATCTGTTGCAATCACTTAAAGACTTCTTTATATGTTTATGCGATTTCGCCGCTTGTAAGCACGCCTAAACTAAGCGGAAACCTAAACAAACCTTACAAATGGAAACTAAAATGACTGATTATATCGTTGCCGACATTGG
Source organism: uncultured Caulobacteraceae bacterium (assembly GCA_964442095.1). Taxonomy (GTDB): domain Bacteria; phylum Pseudomonadota; class Alphaproteobacteria; order Caulobacterales; family Aquidulcibacteraceae; genus Pseudaquidulcibacter. The sequence continues at coordinate 7,352 of CAYTWK010000024.1, forward strand.
CTTGGCTGACTTTGGCCGCAAGGAAATTAATATCGCTGAAGGCGAAATGCCTGGCCTTATGGCAACCCGTGCTGAATATGGCCCAAAGCAAGTTCTTAAGGGCGCACGCATTGCTGGCTCTTTGCATATGACAATCCAAACTGCGGTTTTGATTGAAACTTTGCAAGCACTTGGCGCAGAAGTTCGTTGGGCATCATGCAATATCTTTTCTACCCAAGATCACGCAGCTGCAGCGATTGCTGCAGCAGGTACACCTGTTTTTGCAACTAAGGGCGAAACTCTCGAAGAATATTGGGATTATGCCCACAAAATCTTTGAATGGCATGATGGCGGCTATCCGAACCTGATTCTTGATGATGGCGGCGACGCTACTTTGCTTTGTGTTCTAGGGCCAAAAGCAGAAAAAGATATTTCTATTTTGGACAATCCACAAAACGAAGAAGAAGAAGCACTCTATAAAGTTATGAAACGTTATATTGCCGAGAAGCCTGGCTTCTATAGCGCAATTCGCGAGGCTATTACTGGTGTTTCTGAAGAAACCACTACTGGTGTCCATCGTCTGTATCAAATGGCAACCAAGGGTGAACTTCCTTTCCCTGCGATTAATGTGAATGATTCGGTGACTAAATCGAAATTCGACAATCTTTATGGTTGCCGCGAATCATTAGTTGACGCAATTCGCCGCGCAACCGACGTTATGTTGGCCGGTAAAGTTGCTGTGGTTCTTGGTTATGGTGACGTGGGCAAGGGCTCTGCGGCATCGCTTCGCAACGGCGGCGCGCGCGTTATCGTTACCGAAGTAGATCCGATTTGCGCCCTTCAAGCGGCAATGGAAGGCTATGAAGTTCGCACCATGGAAGAAGTTGCTTCAACTGCCGATATTTTCGTAACCGCGACCGGAAACAAAGACGTGCTTCGCCTCGAGCATATGCGCGAGATGAAACACAATGCGATTGTTTGTAATATCGGCCATTTCGATAGCGAAATCCAAATTGCTGCTCTTAAAAACTTCAAGTGGGACGAAATCAAACCACAGGTTCACCACGTTGAATTCCCTGACCAAAAGAAAATAATCATTCTTTCAGAAGGTCGTTTGGTTAACCTTGGTAACGCAACCGGTCACCCATCTTTCGTGATGTCTGCGTCATTTACAAACCAAACATTGGCGCAAATCGAACTTTGGACCAATAATAAAGCTTATGAAAACCAAGTTTATACGCTTCCGAAGCATTTGGACGAAAAAGTCGCTATGCTTCATCTAGCTAAATTGGGTGCAAATCTAACTGTTCTTACAAAAGAGCAAGCAGACTATATTAATGTTCCGCAAGCAGGACCGTTTAAGCCAGATCATTATCGCTATTAATGATTGGCAAATGAGCAAAAGGCGCCCGAAGAAATTCGGGCGTTTTTTTGTGCATTTTTGCAGTCATGGCAGAAAATTAAACCTTTTAACCATAATTAAACCATAAGATTCCACTCCAAAGCCGAAATATGGATTTGTCTTATGTTTGCCACTGGGCCGTTTAACAATTTTGCTGCAAATGATTTGCCATTTATACTATTTGGCCTTTGCATTGGCGCAGCAGTGCTATGGACAATTTCCAAGTCCCAAATCGCAAAAATTGAACTAGGCCATAAAACAGAGAATAATAGCGCAAAGGAATTTGAGCTTATTACCCTATCGAGTTCGCGCGTTTTTATTTTTTGGGATGAAGATGATGATGGCTCGAGTTTCGAAAATACAAAAATCATCGGCAGCCAAGAGGCTGTCATGGAGATTTGCCAAAGACTGGGAACAAGTGAAAATGCTAATGTTCGCGAAATTTGCACCAAACTTGTAGCAACCAGTCAAGAGTTTGAATTTGCAATAAATTCACTAAGGCGCGACGGAATAGAATTCAGAAATTATTTGCGCGGCCTTGAATTAATAGGATCCACAAAAGGCGCACGGGCGATAATAGAAATTATGCCAATAAATGCCGGCGTCGCAAGCGATTTAGTGCCTTTACCTATTTGGCGAACCAATGCTAAGGGCGAATTAACTTGGGGCAATAAGGCCTTTCTCGAAGCAGTTGAAATGCCAAATGTTGCATCTGCTGTGGCCGCCAAGGCGCGCCTTGATGCGAAATCTGCAAATGATGCTAAATTGGTGGTTGCTGGGCAAACAATAGTCGATAACCGCGCAATAAATATGCTCGGTGCGCGCCATATGATGAGAATTATTATGGCGCCGTCACATGATGGCGCGATTGGTTTGGCATTCAATATTAGCGAGGAAAACAAGGCGCTAGAAATCTTAAGCCGCGAAGCAAAGGCGCATGTAGAGACTTTAAATCACTTAAATGATGCTGTGGCGGTTTTCGATGCCAATCATAGCCTTATTACTTATAATCGGGCATTTTCTAAATTATGGGGAATTGATGAATTATGGCTCGATGAGCGCCCTACCCACGAAGAATTTCTCGACAAATTGCGCGAAAGATCGCGCCTACCACACCTCGGCAATTATCTGAATTTCAAATCGGCTGAACTGGCACATTATAAAGCCTCAGGTGCGATTGCTGATGAAACTTGGACTTTGCCTGACGGGCGAATTATGCGGGTCATGCGCCAAAGACAGCCAAGCGGTGGGCTTTTGATTCTGTTTGAAGATATTTCGGACAAGACCACATTACAGGCGCAGTTTAAAACCCAAATCGAAGTTCAAAGAGCAACGCTGGATAAATTAAACGATGCGGTTGCCGTGTTTACTAGCGATGGCAAACTAGCGCTTGCGAACTCCGCGTTCGAAGAATTATGGGGATTTGAGCCTAGCTATCTAGTTGCGAAATTAGACTTTTCCAAAATCTATCGCCATTGTGTTCGCAAATATAGTGACAGCGAATTCTGGCTAGATATAGAGGCGCGCATTTGCGATCCTTCACCCGAAGCGCGCCAAGAAACCCAAGGCGAAATTATGCTTGGTGATGATTTGGTCCTTGATTGGCTAACGCGGCCACTTCCGGACGGGGCTACGCTTTTGGCATTTGCCGATGTAACCGCACATAATCAAATGGAAAAAGTATTACGCGAAAAAGCCGAAGCTTTAACTGAAGCCGATAAATTAAAGACGGCGTTTCTAGGTAAAGTCAGCTATCAACTTCGCGCCCCGCTTAATACGATTAAGGGCTATTCCGAGCTTTTAACAAGCGGTATGGTAGGCGAATTGAACGACCAACAAAGAGAAATTACTAGATCTGTTCACCAGGCTTCGGGGCAATTAGAGAAAATGATTGATGATTTGCTAGACTTGGCGGTCATTGATGCAGGGCAGGCGCCGCTTGATTTGGGCGATGTAAATATTAGCGATGTCTTAGAGAGCACACGCGAACTGGCTATGACCAGATTGAATGATGCACAAGTAAAAATAGAGGTCGATTGCGATCCTGAAATCGGTCTGATTCGCGCGGATGAGAAACGTATTCGTCAAATAATGGCCAATCTTATGAATAATGCGATGCGGATAACAACTCCCGGCGCAACAATAACGATTTCTGCAAAACGTGCCGAAGAAGAAATGCGGCTCTCAATTAGCTCACCAATTTCAAACGAAGCTGAACCTATTGAATTTGATGCTTTTACAGAAGGATCGCACCGAGGTGGAATGGGGCTTGTATTAGTGAAAAAGTTCGTTGAGCTGCATGGCGGTTGGGTTGCAATGCGGCAAATGAAAAACAATGAAATTAGAATAAGCTGTCATCTTCCAGTTGAAGCTAAAGCCGACGATAGCGTCCCCGAGCTTGATTTATAGAGCTTGTTAATAATATCTCTTATTGATATTATCATTACATGAATATCATGCGCTATTTGAATGGCATATTTGCTATATTAATTTTGTCTTTAACTTGCTTGGCCAATGTTGCCAAAGCACAAGAGAAGCAGCTTCCACTAACGCAAAATGCGCCCCCAAAAATATTTGATTATACGCCAAGAAAACCAAGCTTTTCTTTGCCGCAATATTATTATCCGTGCCGCCAATTGTATTTTTACTTTCCTACCAATAATGACTTTTCGCACACCAATGAAGCCAAAAAGGACATAAATAAAGAGTTAGATTTCATCTATTCAAATGGCGATAGCGTCCCCAACAATTTGGGCGAAATATATGCTCGATTGATTGATAATATTGCACTCGATTTAGATAACGCAAAAGCAAATAGCGAAGAAATAGAAAATATTCTTAGATTTGAGCGGGCGATAAATCCAATTGAGGAATGCGGACGAGCGCTTGGGCAATGGGAAGCAAACGCGCCCAAGCTTCGCGCCGCATTTTCTAATTATTATTTGAAAAGCCCACTGAAAGAAAAGTTTCAATCAATTTCGCAAAGCAAATTTAGCAAAAAATCCTTATTGCTTAATGAGGCTTTCCTTAGCAATTTTAAGCGCAGTAACTTCATTTCGCCCGAATTGTCCGCTTCTTTGACGCCATACATTGAAGCCGCTAATGCGCGACTTATTGATGCAAGGAACCAATATCTCGGGACCTATTTTGCACAAGGTGTGGTCGATAAGGACAAGTGCATTATCGAAGACGATGAGGTTAGATTAAGGGGGCGAATTGATACTTATAAGCTTTACCCTCACGCCGCAATTCGCAAGGAAATAGAGGGCGAAGTTGTATTAAAGCTTAATGTCGATAGTAATGGCAAAGCGACAAATGTGGAATTTGGCCTAGTTAGCGATGAGGTTTTTCGAAGTGAGGAAATAATATCAGCGTTTTATAATGCAGATTTTTGGCCAAAGATTGAGAGTTGCGTTACAATGCCCGGTATCGCAACCCAAAAACTGGTCTTTAGATTTGATCAATAAATGATACGCATTGAAACAGAATTATTCATTTCGCATCCGCCGGAAAAAGTTTGGGCGGCGCTTATTGATTTTGAAAACTATCCAAAATGGAACCCTTTTGTTTTTGAAGCAAATCCAGCCAAGCCAGAATTGGGTGCGCACAAAGGCGATGCGCTCTATATAAAAGTCAATTCTCCCGATGGCAAATGCCAAAACAATAAACCTAAAATATATAGTTTCAAAGTCTATCTGAACATTTTTGAAACTAATAAAATGCTGGCATGGGCTGGCCGCCCGCTATTTCCATGGGTTTTTTCGGGCGTGCATTATTTCAGACTTACTCCATCAGGAAATGGCACACTCTTCACACATGGCGAAACTTTTAAAGGTCTGGTTCCGCAATTGATGCGAAAGAAGATTCTGTCTGAATTTCCGCAAGGCTATGATAATATGAACCGCGCTTTGGCCAAATGGCTTGATGCAAATCCATAGATTCTCTTGAGTTTTTTCATTATTTGATTTAAGAACAAATAGTGAACATCATTGACAAAATTTATGAGCCCGTTGCGGCGAGCAATTTCTCTTTTCTTCATGGAGCCTCCCATCCGCGCGAAATGGTCGAGATGGCGGCGCTCATGGGGATTGGCGGGATTGGCATTGCCGATAAAAACACGCTTGCGGGTGTGGTGCGCGCCCATGCCGCGGCCAAGGAAATTGGTTTTCGGCTTATTGTTGGCGCGCGCCTAGTCGAAGCGGGCGGATTTACAACCGTCATTTATCCAAAACACCGCAAAGCCTGGGGCGCTCTTTGTCGGGTTTTAACCCGCGGCAATCGGCGCTCAAAAAAAGGCGAATGTCAATTATTTGAGGCCGATATTTTGGAGGCTATGGAGGGCGCCTGCGCAATTATAATCCCCGACAATCCTTTAAGCGATGATTTCTTCTCAATTGCGCGGACCCGCATCATAAATCGTCCAAATGATTGTAATATATTCATCGCGATTACCCGCCCTTATGACGGAACCGACAAACAGAGAAATGAGAAAATTAAGAGTTTCGCGAATTCAAATAGCACAAAAATAATAGCCACAAATGATGCACTAATGCACACACCAGAAAGGCGCGTTATTGCCGATGTTTTAGCATGCATCAAAAGCCATACCACTTTAGAGAATGCCGGCTTTAAAAGCCTTCAAAACGCAGAGCGCCGCCTAAAGCCGCCAGAGGAAATGTTGCGAATATTTAAAGACTATGCCGAAGCCATAATAGCAGGCCAGGAATTGTTTAAACTAGTAAAATTTAGCCTTGATGAATTACAGTATGAGTTTCCGGACGTTGATTTATACGGCGCGAACAGCCTTATTGAGCACCTCAAAACCCTAACTGAAATTGGTGCCAAAGAGCGCTACCCCAATGGGGTGCCAAAGAAAGTTAGACGCATCATAGATCATGAATATAGGCTAATTGAACAACTTGATATTGCCCGCTATTTCTTGACGGTACACGATATGGTTCGCTTTGCCCGCGATCAAGGAATATTATGCCAAGGGCGAGGATCAGCGGCAAACTCCGCAGTTTGCTTTTGCCTAGGCATTACCAGCGTTGACCCCAATAAAACCGAATTATTATTCGAACGTTTTGTATCGCCCGAGCGCAAGGAACCGCCCGATATTGATGTCGATTTTCAAAATGACAGGCGCGAAGAAGTCATACAATATATTTATGAAAAATATGGTCGCGAGCATTGCGGCATTACAGGCGTTGTAGTTACTTATCGGGGGCGCTCAGCGCTGCGCGAAACCGCCAAAGTGCTTGGGCTCTCAAATGATATTATCGATGCGCTTTGTAAATCCGTAACCGGATGGGGTAGAGGCGCGGTCAGTGGTGACATAATAGGCCAAATGAGCGGCCTAGATATCAATGCGCCGCGCATTAAAGAAACAATTGAAATCGCAAGTATTCTAATTGGTTTTCCGCGCCACTTATCACAACACGTTGGAGGATTTGTAATTACAAAGACCCGACTTGATGAATGTGTTCCGATTTCCAATGCCGCAATGGAAGATAGAACTTTTATAGAATGGGACAAGGACGACCTAGATACTTTAGGAATTTTGAAAATCGACGTTCTTGCTCTTGGAATGCTAACCTGCGTCAGCGAATGTTTCGCACTATTAGAAAATCACTATCAAAAAAAATTCAATATGGCGACAATTCCAGCCGAAGATTCCAAAACCTATGATATGATATGCGCCGCAGACACAATTGGCGTTTTCCAAATTGAAAGCCGCGCCCAAATGTCTATGTTGCCGCGCCTTAAGCCGCGCGAGTTTTATGATTTAGTCATAGAAGTTGCGATTGTTCGGCCGGGGCCAATCCAAGGAAATATGGTGCATCCCTATTTGCGGCGAAGGCAAGGCGTTGAAAAAACAATTTTCCCATCAAAAGAATTAGAAGAAGTGTTGGGAAAGACCCTTGGTGTGCCACTTTTCCAAGAGCAAGCAATGAAAATAGCCATTGTCGCCGCAGGATTTACCCCAAGCGAAGCTGATAGATTAAGGCGCGCAATGGCAACTTTTCGCAAGGTCGGAATAATTCATGAATTTGAAGAAAAGCTAATAAATGGAATGATAAAAAATGGCTATGACAAAGATTTCGCAACAAATTGCTTTAGGCAAATCGAGGGCTTTGGCGAATATGGTTTTCCCGAAAGTCATGCCGCAAGCTTTGCTCTAATTGTTTATGTTTCTGCATGGCTAAAATGCCATTACCGAAGGGCATGAGCATATAGCCGCCCGTGGTGAGCAGGGTGGTGGCGATGAACACTTGCAGGTAGCGCCTGTCCGACACGGTTTTGGCCA
>CAYTWK010000025.1:0-14627 GCA_964442095.1 uncultured Caulobacteraceae bacterium
TATGGTCGAAAAGTCAATTGTCTATAAAGAGCCTACTTTCATCCGGTTTCGCTTTGCTGCCCAAGAGCAAAATCCAAAAGGCATAGTTATTGTCCCCGCGCTTGAGGGTGAAGCTCATGGTATTGAGCTTCAAAGCATTAAAGTTGAAACATATTGAATGGGAAAGTCCATGCTTGCTGAAATTGACACTATTGCTATCGCCAAACGGGTAATCGATACTGAGATAGAAGGTCTTGCGCTTCTAAAGGCATCAATGAATCGGGATTTTGATGCAGTCGTTAGCGCTGTGGCAAACTTAAAAGGGCGTTTGGTTTGCGCCGGCGTTGGCAAATCTGGCCATGTTGCGCGAAAAATTGCCGCCACTCTTGCCTCTACTGGAACGCCGGCTCAATTTGTTCACCCCACCGAGGCTAGCCATGGTGATTTGGGTATGATTAATAGTGATGATGCGATTTTAATATTGTCCAAATCTGGTGAAGCGCCCGAATTATCGGATTTGATTGCCTATTGTCACCGCTTTTCAATTACATTGATTGCCATGACTGCGAATAAAAACTCTGTATTGGGTAAAGCGGCGAACTTGCATTTAATGATACCCGATGCGCCAGAAGCCTGTGCCGAAACCCGCGCCCCTACTACTTCAACGACTTTGCAAATTGCTTTAGGTGATTGTTTGGCTGTCGCCTTGATTGAAAAGCGCGGATTTACTGCCAAGGATTTTCGCAATTTCCACCCCGGCGGAAAGCTTGGGGCAATGCTTAAGAGCGTGTCTGATCTGATGCACAAAGGCGATGAAGTGCCAAGGGTTTTCGGCAAAACATCAATGAGCGAAGTTCTGTTGGAAATGACGCAAAAGCGCCTCGGGATGACATGCGTTATTGATGATAACGGAAAATTAATTGGTATTATTACCGATGGCGATATTAGAAGAAGACTTGCCGACAAAGATTTTTTTAGCCAGCAAGCAGCGCAAATAATGACAAAGAGCCCCATGACCACAAAACCTGACACGCTTGCTGCCGATGCTTTGGCGCTATTAAATAATGCCAAACGCACCGTTCTGATTATTGCTGATGAAGATTTAATGCCGCTTGGCGTGCTCCATATTCACGATTTACTAAGTGCTGGCGTGGTTTAAGAATTTATGAAAAAGAAATTAGCCTATTTTACACTTGCATCGGCTTTCGCATCATTAGCGGCGGTTATTGCCTGTGCCCAATCGGGACCACAAATTTATGTGCCGCCCGAATTTGCAAGCTCTGGAAACCAAGAATTTGACACTTGGCGAAAGGATTTTGCCGCGCGCGCAGTCAATGAAAAGCAAAAAGATCCTGTGATTATCGAAAGCATGCTAACTGGGATTGCCCCCAATCAAGAGGTTACCCGCCTTAATGATAGCCAACCTGAAGTCGTGCGGCCTATTTGGATTTATATTAATAATGCGGTTAGCCAAAGCCGGATTAATATGGGCAAAAACCACTTTCTTGAGAAGTCATATTTCCTTTCTGAAAAGGCCAAAGAATTGGGAGTGCCGCTTGAATTTGCAATTTCAATTTGGGCGATGGAAAGTGCCTATGGCAGCAATAAAGGCAATATGGATGTTATCCGCTCGCTCGCAACATTTGCCTATAAAGGCCGCCGCACCCAATTGGGTGAGAGCGAGTTACTTGCGGTTTCTGATATTCTAAAAAATAATTATGCCAAGCGCGAAGATTTGGTCGGCTCTTGGGCCGGCGCAATGGGGCATACCCAATTTATGCCAAGCTCTTATCTTGCCAAGGCAATTGATGGCGATAATGACGGCAAGCGCGATATTTGGAATAATTCAAATGATGCTTTGGCCTCGACTTTGAATTATTTAAAATCCGTTGGTTGGAAAGCCGATGAGCCTTGGGGCCGCCAAATAGAGCTTACAAATGGTTTTGATTATTCGCTCGCCGATGGACAAATGCGGCCACTTAGATTTTGGCGCGCCAATGGGCTTGTTAATGCATGGGCAGATTTGCCAAATGATTGGCAAGCGCGGCTTTTGGTCCCTGCGGGTGCAAATGGGCCAAAGTTTTTAGTAGGCGCGAATTATGCGGCAATTCGCCATTATAATGCATCAGATAGCTATGCGCTTTCAGTGGCCCTATTGGCCGATGGAATTGCAGGGCGCGGCCAATTGCCAAATAATTGGCCAATTAATGATCCACCGCTAAAGCGCGCAGAGATTATCGAATTACAAGAGATATTGAAGTCTTTTGAATATGATGTTGGCACAATTGATGGCCAAGCTGGCACACGGACTAGAGCCGGCCTCCAAGCCTTTCAAAAGTCACGTGGCCTTGTTGCAGATGGCTATCCAAACGCCAAAGCGCTTGCGGATTTGCGAACTGCGCGTAATGAGCAATTAACAAATCAACATACCGGAACACGCTTCGATTCACCAACTAATGCGCAAAGCCCAGTAATTATTGATGAAAAGGCTTTAGGCTCAAATTCAAGTGACGGCACTACACCTGTGCGAATGTTTGGCCCAAAGCCGAAAAACTAACGGTTCTATTGCGGGCTTTGGCCATTCAAATATAGAATTATGAATGCCATTAATAGCGCGGCATATTGAATAGCGTCAAATTGCAATTCGGCTTTATCGGCATTTGCCAAAAATTCACGCCGCGCTTCATAGGTAAGGAATAAAACACAATCCACCGCCAATGCGAGGCCAAATAAATAAACCCCAAGTTTTGATTGCAGCATTATGGCTATCACGGCCACTATCAAGCAAACGAATGCGGCGCGCCAAATTATTCCGCGTAGGCCAAGATAATAATGCTTCATTAGATCAATATGGGTTTTGGGCATATGATCCATAATGCTAAGACCAAATTCATCTCTTATCGGCTCTTCGCCTTTTTCAATGGCATTAACATGTTGCGCGAGCCAAAGCCCAAGGCCAGAATAGCCAGCATAAAGCACAACAATGAAACTAGATATGAAAACGAGAATGTCCATGAAACCTAAATCAAAAACGCCCTCGTAATAGCAAATCCACTAAATATCAAGAAGCATACGCTCTGGATCTTCGAGGCATTCTTTTACACGCACTAGGAATGTAACCGCTTCTTTGCCGTCAACAATTCTGTGATCATAAGAAAGTGCAAGATACATCATTGGGCGAATAACCATCTGCCCAGCTTCGACCATTACGCGCTCTTGGATTTTGTGCATGCCCAGAATACCCGATTGTGGGGCATTTAAAATTGGCGTTGACATCAAGCTACCATAAACGCCGCCATTGGAAATGGTGAATGTCCCGCCCTGCATATCTTCGATTGATAAAGCGCCATCGCGCGCCTTTTTGCCCAGATCGGCAATGCCTTTTTCAATTCCCGCAAGTGAAAGCGCATCGCAATCGCGCAATACTGGAACCACGAGACCTTTATCGGTGCCAACCGCAACCGCGATATCATAAAAGTTTTTGTAAATGATATCAGTGCCATCAATTTCAGCATTTACCGCCGGAATATCCTTAAGCGCAGTTACACAGGCTTTGACGAAAAATGACATAAAGCCCAATTTAACGCCGTGTTTCTTTTCAAATATGTCTTTATATTTATTGCGCGCTGCCATTACCGCGCTCATATCAACCTCGTTAAAGGTCGTTAGCATTGCCGCAGTATTTTGCGCATCTTTTAAGCGACGCGCAATAGTTTGGCGTAGGCGCGTCATTTTTACACGCTCTTCGCGCGGACCAGTCGCACGCGGCGCACTAGGTGCAGCAACAGGCGCAGCAGGAGCCGCAGCGGCCATTGCCGCAACCGCAGCCACAGCGTCGCCCTTGGTTACACGGCCATCTTTGCCAGTGCCCGCAACAGATGCCGCATCAATCTTTGCACCCTCTAGAACTATTGCCGCCGATGGCATTGGCGCATGTGCCGCACCGCTTGCAGTGCTAGGTGCCACCGGCGCAGGAGCAGGTGTTGGTGCAGCAGGCGCAGCATTAGGTGCAGCAGCAGGAGCCGACGCACTGGCACCAGCTTCAATAGTGCCAAGAACATCGCCAACGCCAACAGTTTCACCCTCAGGCTTTAGAATTGCGGTCAAAACACCATCAGCTTCGGCAAAAACTTCTAGAGTTACTTTATCGGTTTCCAATTCAACCAATAATTCGTTCTTCTTTACAGCATCGCCAGCCTTTTTATTCCATGAAGCAATTGTCGCTTCGGAGACGCTTTCGCCAAGTGCGGGGGTTAAGATATCACTCATTGCTCTACTCTCTAATCTAATGCTTCTGAAAGGAATGTTTCTAATTCTTTTATATGCTTACTCATTAGGCCCACTGCAGTTGATGCCGATGCAGGGCGGCCGGCATAGCGCGCGCGTTTGTGCTTCGCGCCAATTTTATCGAGCACCCATTCTATATTTGGCTCCATGAACGACCAAGCGCCCATATTTTTTGGCTCTTCTTGGCACCATACAAATTCGGCATTTTTAAACCTTGAAAGCTCTGTAATTAGAGATTTCGCGGGGAATGGATATAATTGCTCAACGCGCAAAATTTGAATATCATTTCTACCGCGTGTTTCGCGCGCCTCAAAAAGATCATAATAAACTTTGCCCGAACATAGGATTACGCGCTTTATATCTTTGCTTGGTAGCAGTTCAACCGATGATCCTTTGTTATATTCGGCATCATCCCACAAAACTCTGTGGAATGACGAGCCTGGGCCCATTTCAGCCAAAGTCGAAACGCAACGTTTATGACGCAGTAAAGATTTTGGTGTCATCACAATAAGCGGCTTGCGGAATTTACGGTGTATTTGACGGCGCAAGACATGGAAATAATTCGCAGGTGTCGTGCAATTCACCACTTGCATATTATCTTCGGCACAAAGTTGCAAAAAGCGCTCTAAGCGTGCCGATGAATGCTCTGGTCCTTGGCCTTCATAGCCGTGCGGCAATAGCATAACAAGGCCAGACATCCTTAGCCATTTACGCTCGCCAGAGGAAATAAATTGGTCGATAACTACTTGTGCGCCATTGGCAAAATCGCCAAATTGCCCTTCCCAAAGCGTAAGGTTATTCGGTGCAGCCAAACTATAACCATATTCATAGCCAAGAATTGCTTCCTCGGACAATGCACTATCAATAACTTCATAATGGGCGGCATTGGGGCCAATATTGTTTAAAGGCGTATAACGCTCTTCGGTCAATTGATCTATGAAATGACTATGGCGGTGTGAGAATGTGCCGCGGCAGCTATCTTGCCCTGAAAGCCTTATTGGAAAGCCTTCGTCCAAAAGCGTAGCAAATGCCAAATGTTCGGCCATCGCCCAATCTAGGTTTTCGCCAGTTTCAATCATTACGCGCCGTGCGCCAATTACGCGCTCAACGGTTTTATGAATATTGAAGCCCTCAGGAATTTTAGTTAATTCGATACCAAGGCGCTTAAGGGTTTCGATTTCAACCTCTTTTTCACCTTTTCTATCTTCATCATCAGGAAGGCCAAGACCCTGCCAAACCCCATCGAGCCAATCGGCTTTATTTGGTGTGTAGGCTTTACCCTTTTCAAATTCACTATCTAGGAAGGCGACAAAATCGCTATTCATTTTATCGACTTCGGCTTGGGTAACCACACCCTCATTAATTAGCTTTTGCGAATAAATAACCATTGTGGATGGTAGGTCTTTGATTTTCGCATACATAATTGGGTTGGTCATTGTTGGATCATCGCCCTCATTATGGCCATAGCGGCGATAACAGAACATATCGATTACAACATCTTTTGCGAATTTTTGGCGATATTCAGTCGCAACTTTTGCGGCATAAACCACTGCCTCCGGATCATCACCATTGACGTGGAAAATTGGCGCCTGCACCATTAAAGCAACATCAGATGGGTATGGTGACGAGCGAGAAAAACTAGGCGCTGTAGTAAAACCAATTTGATTATTGACGATAAAATGGATTGTGCCGCCAGTTCTATGGCCGCGCACACCCGAAAGTGCAAAACATTCGGCAACCACGCCTTGGCCCGCGAATGCCGCATCACCATGCAAAAGGATTGGCATAACTTTGCGGAATTGCTCTTCGCGATCTATTTTATGCTGCATCATTTTGGCGCGCACTTTACCCAAAACCACAGGATTAACAATTTCAAGATGCGATGGGTTTGGCGTTAAAGACAAATGCACTTTATTGCCATCAAACTCGCGGTCACTTGATGCGCCCATATGATATTTCACATCGCCAGACCCAGCAACATCATCAGGAGTTGCAGAGCCACCTCTAAATTCATGGAAAATCACGTGATATGGTTTTGCCATTACCGCCGATAATACATTCAATCGGCCACGATGCGGCATACCAAGAACAACATCTTCAACACCCAAAGAACCGCCGCGTTTAATCAATTGCTCCATAGCCGGAATCATTGCTTCGCCGCCATCAAGGCCAAAGCGTTTAGTTCCGGGATAGCGTTTATGGACAAATTGCTCAAAGCCCTGTGCCTCGACGAGCTTGTTCAAAATCGCCTTTTTACCCTCTGGTGTGAAAGCGACGCCCTTATCAGAACCCTCAATCCGCTCTTGAAGCCATTGCTTTTCCTCAGGGTTTGAAACATGCATAAATTCAATGCCAATTGTCGAGCAATAGGTTCTTTGCAAAATCGCAAGCATTTCGCGAACCGTGGCATATTCAAGCCCTAGAACCATATCGATGAAGATCGGCCTATCCAAATCAACCTCAGTAAAGCCGTAGGTTTCGGGCAATAATTCAGGCTGTGGCTCTCTAAAATCATTGAGACCCAATGGATCTAGATTTGCCGCCAAATGGCCACGAATCCGAAATGCTCTAATCATCATAAGAGCTTTGATAGAATCGCGGGTCGCTTGAAGAACATCAGCACTATTCGGGGCGGAGGCTGGCGATTTGGCCGCAATCTTCGCTTCAATCTTGGCTTCGATCGCCGGCCAATTGCCGTCCAAAAGCGCTTGGGATTCGCTCTTCTCATTGCGAGGCCAATCCTTGCGCGCCCAAGATGGCCCTAGAGCGGCCTTGCTACCATCATCAATTGAAGCAAAAAACTGCGCCCAAGACTTATCAACAGAATTGGCATCAGCAAGCCATTTTTCGTATTGGCTTTCAATATAAAGACTACTTCCGCCATTAAGGAAAGAGGTTGAAAGAAGGGCTTGATTTGCGGCGCTGCGCTCTTCAATGCTCATAGATTTTGTTTCCCATATTTATGCTTAGGTTCTTATTTAAAGCCTATCATCTATTTCTTACTCAAAACTTCCAAAAGTGTTGATCCAAGTGCAGCTGGTGATGGCGCAACTTTTATACCGGCTGCTTCCATCGCCGCGATTTTGTCTTCTGCGCCGCCTTTGCCGCCCGATATAATCGCGCCAGCATGGCCCATGCGGCGTCCTGGCGGTGCGGTGCGGCCCGCAATAAAGCCAACCATAGGCTTGGAGCGGCCACGCTTTGCTTCATCAATAATGAATTGTGCCGCATCTTCTTCAGCAGAGCCGCCAATTTCGCCAATCATAATAATTGATTGCGTCGCTTCATCGGCCAAAAACATTTCGAGGACATCAATAAATTCTGTGCCCTTAACAGGGTCGCCGCCAATACCAACCGCAGTGGTTTGTCCAAGGCCAGCATTCGAGGTTTGGAATACTGCTTCATAGGTCAAAGTGCCTGAGCGCGAAAGAACACCAACCGAACCTTTTTTGAATATTTGGCCGGGCATAATGCCGATTTTACATTCTTCTGGGGTCAAAACACCAGGGCAATTTGGCCCAATAAGGCGCGATTTTGATTTTTCCAATTTCGCTTTTACGCGAACCATATCAAGAACCGGAATACCCTCTGTGATACAGATAATAAGCGGGATTTCGGCATCAATCGCCTCTTCGATAGCAGCAGCGGCAAATGGAGGCGGCACATAAATAACTGTTGCATCTGCGCCTGCTTTATCGCGCGCCTCAAGGACGCTATTGAAAATAGGCAAGCCAAGATGCGTCTGCCCACCTTTACCAGGGCTTACGCCGCCAGTCATTAAAGTGCCATAGGCAATTGCCTGTTCAGAGTGGAAAGTGCCGTTTTTGCCAGTAAAACCTTGGCAGATAACTTTGGTATTTTTATTGATTAGAATTGACATTTATGCGGCCCTCACGGCTTCAACTATTTTTTGTGCGGCATCGGCAAGATCATCAGCAGGGATAACAGCCAAGCCAGAATTGCGAATGATGTCTTTGCCCATTTCTACATTTGTCCCCTCTAGGCGGACAACCAATGGAACTTTAAGTCCGACATCTTTGACAGCGGCAACTACACCTTCGGCAATTACATCGCAGCGCATTATGCCACCAAAAATATTTACCAAAATCCCTTTGACCTTGGGGTCAGTGGTAATAATTTTGAAAGCGGCCGTAACTTTCTCACGGCTTGCGCCACCGCCAACATCAAGGAAGTTTGCAGGCTCTTCGCCGTATAATTTAATAATATCCATTGTCGCCATCGCAAGACCCGCGCCATTGACCATACAGCCAATAGTTCCGTCCAAAGCAATATAGGCAAGATCGAATTTCGACGCTTCGATTTCCTTTTCGTCCTCTTCGGTCAAATCGCGCATTGCTTCCCATTCGGCGTGGCGGAATTCTGCGTTTGAATCAAAGCTAACTTTTGCATCAAGGCAAACCAGATTATTAGTGTCGCCATCGATGATTAATGGATTAATCTCGAGCATTGACATGTCTGACTTGGTGAAACAGGTATAAAGGTCACGGCAAAGTGGGCCCGCTTTGGCGGCCAAATCGCCTTCAAGACCAAGGCATTTAACAATTGCTGTGACATCGCTGTCAGTAACACCCGTCATAGGATCAATTATTACTGTTGTAATTGCCTCTGGTGTGTCATGGGCAACCGCCTCAATATCCATGCCGCCCGCTTGGGAAACCACAAAAGCAACGCGGCCCGATTCTCTATCAACCAAAAGGGATAGGTAAAATTCTTTGGTAATATTCGCGCCTTCTGAAACATAAAGACGCTTAACTTCTTTACCAACAGGGCCAGTTTGAATGGTCACTAGAGTATTGCCAAGCATTTCTTTTGAATTGCTTTCAACGGCATCAAGGCTTGAACATAAACGAACACCACCTTTTGCATCGGCTGGCAATTCTTTAAACTTACCTTTGCCGCGGCCACCGGCATGGATTTGCGCCTTTACGACCCAAAAATTGCCGCCAAGTTTCTTTGCGGCTTCGACGGCTTCTTCAACTGAAAATGCGGGATAACCTTTTGGGACAGGCACACCAAAGGCAGCCAAAACTTCTTTTGCTTGATATTCGTGAATATTCATATTTTCATCTTTTTCTATCAAAAATATTGAATGTAAATCTCGCGCGGGCGCGAAATCATGAGATGGCCATATCTATAAAGATGACCGCAAATAATCGCAACAGCTACTAATGGCTAAATATACCCGATTCTCACATAAAATCGGGTTTATGCCTTGCGTATTTTCATAGCGAAGCGCTTGACTTTGGCTTTGCAAACGATTTACCATGATTTCAAGCTAGGGGTGCGTTCATAACGCTGAGATATACCCTTTGAACCTGAAAGAATATTATTATTCGATGAGGGAAGTGTTTTAATGGCAAATGCTATTTATGACCCCTCCTCTATCGATTTGGAGGGATATAATGAGCGATACAAATACCAATAGCCCAGTTATTGGGGGCGCTGAGCGTCAATTTGCATTCATAGACAATTTGTCAATGTGGTTTTCGCTTGGGGTCGGGCTTTTAGTAATCCAAATGGGCAGCTTTTTGGTCGGTGGAATTGGCACAAAGCCGGCAATGCTCGCTATCATACTTGGCTCTATAATTGGTGCAGGTCTTTTGGCCTATGGCGCGCGCATTGGCCAACAAACTGGGCTTAATTCGGCCGGCCTTATTATGGGCACTTTTGGAACCGGTTTTGGCAAATTACCTATACTCTTGAATATATTCCAATTGATTGGCTGGACTACGTTTGAACTAGTAATAATCAGTGAAGGCACATTAAAGATTGGCGAAAAATTCTTTGATGCGAGTTTCGAAGGCTTTATTGCGCGCGCCATTATTGTGTTGTTTTGGTGCGCAATTTTATTTTTGCTGCTTAGTCAAAAAATGGTATCTTTGGTCAAAAAGATTGGCGCAAAAATCGCGCTGCCACTCGTTAGCCTTTCTTTATTATGGCTAAGTTATCAATTCATTTCGCGCCTAGATTCTGCAGCTTTTGCCAATTTTTGGAGCGCCGAGGGCGAAAATAAAATGTCTATGCTATCGGCAATGGATTTGGTTATTGCGATGCCGATTTCATGGCTGCCTTTGGTTGCCGATTATTCGCGTTTTGCCAAAAGCGCAAAGTCGGCCACTTCGGGCACTTGGATTGGTTATGCGATTGCCAATATTTGGTGTTATTCATTGGGCTTTTTGATAGCTTCAACGGCGCCAACTGATGGCGGCATGGTTGCTACTATTTTGCTCGCGCAAGGCGGCCTAATTGCCCTTGGAATTATACTATTAGACGAAGTCGATAATGCCTATGGCGATGCCTATTCGGGCACCCAAAATCTTGGCGCACTATTACCAAATATTGGCCAAAGAGGCCTTGGGATAGGTCTTTTGATAGCATGCGCGCTAGGGGCGGTTTTCCTACCAATGCACGACCTAGAGACTTTTCTAATCCTTCTTAGCTCTATTTTCATTCCATTATTTGCAATTATCTTTGGCCGTTTTACTGCAATAGGAAAAATTGAAATTAATCAAAATATGAAATTTGATAAAATCTTGGCTTTGCTTTGGGTTTTGGGCATTTTCGGTTTTCATCTAATCAAAGCCACTTTGCCGCAAATTGGCGCAGCATTGCCGTGCTTTGCTATATTGTTTGCCATTACCTATTTTATATCGAAACCAAAGCCTAGCTAATCTAATTGCACCAAACCCCCTTCGATTTTAGATTGATTTGGTCTAAGAAGGCGCCAATTATTAAGGGTTAATCACAATGGCTGGTCATAGTAAGTTTGCAAATATTAAACACCGCAAGGGGCGCCAAGACGCTATGCGGGCGAAAATCTTCACCAAAATCGCCCGCGAAATAACAACTGCTGCAAAACTTGGCTCACCGGACCCAGCTATGAATCCACGCCTTAGATTGGCAATCCAAAATGGTCGCGCAGTCTCTATGCCGAAAGACAGAATTGAACGTGCTATACAACAGGCATCGAGCGGGGGCGGCGAAGATTATAAAGCCGTGCGCTATGAAGGCTTTGGCCCTGGCGGCGTTGGCCTTATTGTTGAAACCCTTACCGATAATCTTAATCGCACGGGCGGCAATTTGCGCTCTTATTTTTCCAAAATGGGTGGCAATCTTGGAACTACAAATTCCGTTACTTCGGGCTTTGATAGAATTGGCGAAATTCGCTTTGAACTATCGGTCGCAAGCGAAGATGATATGATGGAAGCTGCTCTCGAGGCTGGCGCAGATGATGTTGGCGTGGACGAAGAAAACCACATTATTTCTTGCGCCTATGAAAACCTTTCCGAGGTTTCGAACGCATTGGTCGAGAAATTTGGCGATGCCCAAAGCGCAAATATAATCTGGAAGCCGCATATTGAAATCGAAGTAGAGGGTCAAGCCGCAGCTAGCCTTATGAAGCTTTTAGACACTCTTGAAGAAGATGATGACGTCCAAGACGTGTTTGGCAATTACCAAATTGATCCGGCCCTCTTAGAAGGCTAGATTTGGACTAAGGCCGCTTAAAATTGGCTCTCAGGGATTGTAACCACCAAACCCTCTAGCTCGTCGCTTACGACTATTTGGCATGAAAGCCTTGAGTTGGGTTTTACGTTTTCGGCAAAATCAAGCATCGATTCTTCCATGGAGCCGACAGGCGCAAGCTTTGACACCCATGCTTCATCAACATAAACATGGCATGTAGCGCAGGCACACGCGCCGCCGCAATCGGCATCAATCCCTGGGACATTATATTTAGTTGCCGCCTCCATAACGCTACCGCCATTTGATGCATCGATATTATGGGTTGTTCCATTGTGTTCTATGAATGTTATTGTCGTCATTTTAGATTCCAAATTCTGGCTTTGAAAGCTCTATATTATACCAAAGCGCGAGAGGCTAGCTCTTTTGCTGAAATAGAAATATCGGCAATAATTTCGGGCGCAATTCTTGCCTTTGCCGCGATTAGGTTTTTGCCAACCAAAAACTCTGGCGCGGAATTAATTGCATCAACACTTAGGATTTGGTTTTCATCGCTTAAATGAAAAATTGCAAATTTTTTGGCTATTATATCACCGCGAATAATGTGCTTTGCCGCGCTATTCCAAAGCCCCGCTATTTGCAGCTTTAAATCATATTGATCCGACCAAAACCAAGGGGTCTCTAGTTTGGGCATTGGTTGAGACATAATATGCGCCGCGGCCAATTTTGCCTGTTCAATTGCATTATGCACACTCTCGAGCCGCATCCTTATGTCATAAATTTCCAAATATCGGTTTGCGCAATCACCACACGCATAAATATCTTCGTCCGAAGTTTGGGCGTTTTCGTCTGTATCGATGCCATTATTGCAAATAATACCCGAATCCTCTGCGATTTCGCTATTTGGCAGTATTCCAATGCCGACCAATGCCACATCGCATTTTATAATTTCACCGCTTTCAAGGCGCACACCCGAAACCGCACCCTCACCCTCAAAGCCTATAACTTTGGCATTTGTAATTATTTTGACGCCAGCGTCTTTATGTATTTGTTCGTAAAATTGAGACAATTCCTCACAGGCAACACGTGCCAAAACCCTTGGCGCCGCCTCTAAAACACAAACCTCTAGGCCCTTTTTGCGCGCCACTGCCGCCACCTCTAGGCCAATATAGCCCGCGCCAATAATCGCAATTGATTTTGCGCCCGCTATATCTTTACCCAATTCATCAGAATCACTGAGGCTTTTAAGATAGTGAATTTTTTCAAGATTTGCGCCATTAACTGGAATTTTCCGCACCCTTGAGCCAGTTGCAATAATTAGTTTGTCATAGGAATAGCTTTGCCCAGATTCTGCCCTTAGAGATTTTGCGGCGCGATCAATCGCAATAATTTCCTCATTGATGCGCAAATCAATGCCATCCTTTTCCCATTGCTCTTTTGCACGAAATTGCAATCTTTCAAGTGGCATTTCACCCATTAAATAGGCCTTTGATAAAGGCGGCCTTTGATATGGAGCGAGATTTTCATTGCCAAAAATAGTGATTTTTCCTGTAAAGCCATACTGGCGCAGCGAGTTTGAAGCTTGGGTCGCGGCTTGCCCAGCGCCTATTATTACTATGCTATTGATTGGCTTCATAATTTCCTCATAAATGGGTGATAATGTTATTATGCATTTTCGAGTGATATTTGCCACATAAATATGTTGCATTATCTAGAAAATTCGCTAAATGCACAAATGCTGGCGGACCTGGAAACAGCATCCAGTCCACTAACACCTATTTTCCACAAGAATATAGGTGGACCTGACAACATTTTGGGGAAATTAAAACTCCCTAGCATGTCCGACTAACGCCGCAAATTCGTTGTTCATATCTTTTGATATGGGCTTTTAGTTTGAGAGCAAGGTGCTTTGACGGGCATTTAGCTTAGTTGTCAGGGGGGTTTCGCCATGGAACACTTCACGTCTTCTATTGATTCAATTAATTTCGCATCATCTGCGGATATTGTGCGCTCGCTTGCGCCAGATTTGCCGGTTGCGGCTTGCCGCCCGCACGCAGTGCGCCGCGCTGGTGATTGGTTTGTTCGTAATTTTGCCGGCGAAATCCTTTATGCCGTAAAAGCAAACCCAAGCGATTGGGTTTTGGACGCATTATGGCAAAGCGGGGTTAGGAAATTTGACGTTGCCTCCATCCAAGAGTGCGAATTGATTTACAATCGCTTTGAAGGCGCGGTTTTGGCCTTTATGCACCCTGTCAAAAACCGCAATGCTATTTCGCGCGCATATAAAGAATTTGGCTGCCGCATTTTCTCTCTTGATAGTATGGAAGAATTGCAAAAAATCCGCGAAGCAACTGATTTCGCCGACGATTTGACACTTTTAATCCGCATCTCGGTTTCAAATAATTCATCTTCAATTTCTCTTGATGGAAAATTTGGCACTGCTGGAGAAAAGGCGGTTGCATTATTGCAAGCCGCCCGCAGCGTTACCCGCGAAGATTTGGGCATTTGCTTTCATGTCGGTAGCCAATGTATGGATCCAAATGCCTATGTGCGCGCGATGGATAATGTAAAATCACTTATTATCCAAGCTGGCGTTACTATTGACATTATTGATGTTGGTGGCGGTTTCCCGCTTAAATATCGCGATATGAATCCGGCCCCACTTAGCCAATATATGCAAGTAATCACCCAAAAGTTTGAGACTATGCCTGTGACCGAAAACTGCGAATTATGGTGTGAACCAGGCCGCGCTTTGGTTGGCGATTCAACAAGCATTATTACCCGTGTTGAATTGGTAAAGGGTGATATGATTTATCTTAATGATGGCGCATATGGCAATTTGTTCGATGGCACCCATGTAAATTGGCCCTATGAGATTA
>CAYTWK010000026.1:0-14608 GCA_964442095.1 uncultured Caulobacteraceae bacterium
TAAATGCGGAAGCGCAAGGCCAAACTCATAAAAGGCGGCGTGTCGTATTTTCTAAAGCCGAAATTATTCCGCACCAAAAATTTGAACGCGTGAAGACCGCGCGAAAACGCACGGCCCAATCTACGCGTTGGCTTTCGCGGCAATTAAATGACCCATATGTAAAGCGTGCAAAGGCCGAAGGCTGGCGCTCGCGCGCGGCTTTTAAATTAATTGAGCTTGATGATGCATTAAAACTTATTGGTAAAGACGCGCGGATTGTTGACTTAGGGGTTGCGCCGGGTGGTTGGGCGCAAGTCGCTATAAATCGTGGAGCAAATAAAGTCGTTGGAATTGATCTGCTTGATGTCTTGCCTCTCGAAGGTGTTGTTTTGCTAAAGGGCGATTTTCTTGAACCAAAAATGCAGGAAGAAGTTCTGGACCGGCTTGGGGGAAGACCAAATTTGGTAATGTCGGATATGGCGGCGAATACCGTTGGTCACCGCGCAACGGATTCGATAAAAACCACAGTCCTTGCTAGTAGCGCCGCTGATTTTGCAATTGAGTTTCTTGAAAAGGGTGGCCATTTTGTAACTAAAGTGTTTCAAGGCGGGGCTGAGGGTGAGATGCTAAACAAGCTTAAGCTGGCGTTTAAAACCGTCAAGCATATAAAGCCAAAGTCAAGCCGCGCCGAAAGCGTAGAGCTCTATCTAGTGGCATTATCAAAGAAATAATTCGTTTTTTCACAATGATGGATTGACAAGACGGCAGGTATTAATTTATCAGCCGTCATGTTTGACCATAAAATTCCAATTCGCACCGCTTTAACGTTTGATGACGTCCTACTTGAGCCTGGTGCATCCAATGTTCTTCCTGCCACTGTCGATGTTAAAACTCGTATTGCCCATGGCATAGAGCTTAATATCCCCCTTGTATCCTCGGCAATGGATACAGTCACCGAAGCCAAGCTTGCAATCGCAATGGCACAGGCCGGTGGTATGGGCTTTATTCACCGCAATCTTGATATTGGCGTTCAGGCGGATCATGTCCGTCAAGTAAAGCGCTTTGAAGCCGGCATGGTTATTGACCCTATGGTCGTTGCCCCAGATACTAGCATTGCCGAGGTTCGCGCAATAAAGGCAGCGCGCGGCATTTCTGGCTTTCCAGTTGTTGAACGCTCTGGAAAACTTGTTGGCATAGTAACAAACCGCGACATCCGCTTTGCGTCGGATAGTCAAAAAGTTTCTGAGGTTATGACCAAAGATAATTTGGTAACAGTCAAAGAAGGTGTTGGGCAAGAAACTGCCGAAGATTTGCTAAAGCGCAATAAAATTGAACGCATTATTGTGGTTGATGAAGATTATCATTGCGTTGGTCTGGTTACCGTAAAGGATATGGAAAAATCACAAGCTTTTCCCCACGCGTGTAAAGATGGTGTAGGCCGCCTTCGTGTCGGCGCTGCTTCTACCGTTGGGGATGATGGTTTTGAGCGCACGCAGGCCTTGGTCGATGCAGGCTGTGATATTGTGGTTATTGATACTGCTCATGGCCATTCCTCATTGGTTTTGGAGGCTGTAGCAAGAGCAAAGAAAATCTCTAATCAGACTAGAATTATTGCGGGCAATGTTGCTACACGTGATGGCGCAAAGGCTCTAATTGATGCTGGTGCCGATGCGGTAAAAATTGGCATTGGGCCGGGCTCAATCTGCACCACGCGTATCGTTGCTGGCGTCGGTGTGCCGCAGCTAACAGCGATTATGGATGCTGTCGAAGTTGCCCAAAAAGCAGATATTCCAATTATTGCCGATGGCGGTATAAAATTTTCTGGCGATCTTGCCAAGGCTATAGCGGCGGGTGCCTCGGTTGCAATGCTTGGCTCTCTATTGGCGGGGACCGATGAAGCACCTGGCGAGGTTTTCCTCTATCAAGGGCGATCTTATAAATCATATCGCGGCATGGGTTCTTTGGGCGCAATGGCGCGCGGCTCGGCGGATAGATATTTCCAGAAAGAAGTAACCGATAGTATGAAGCTTGTGCCAGAAGGAATTGAAGGCAGAGTTCCTTTTAAAGGGCCATTGGCGCCGATTTTGCACCAATTAGTCGGAGGCCTTCGGGCGGCAATGGGATATGTAGGCGGCGAAAATCTGCGTGATTTCCATCAAAAAGCGAGATTTGTCCAAATTACTTCAGCTGGGCTTCGCGAAAGCCATGTTCATGATGTCGCAATCACGCGCGAGGCGCCAAATTATCCAATCGGCGGTTAGGAAATACTAGAATTATGAGAGATGGCGCGCGCGCACAAGCGGCAATTGAAGTTTTGGAGGATAGCCAAAACTATAAGCGCGTTCCTGCCATGTCATTAAAGGACTGGGCGCTAAGACATAGATTCGCTGGTTCGAAAGACCGCTCGGCGATTGGCGATATTGTATTTATGGCGCTAAGGCTGAGAGCTTCTAGTGCACATAAAATTGGCTATGATTCACCGCGCGCTTGGGTTTTTGGGGCGTTGGTATGGGGTTTTGGGCTAGAGGTTCAAAAGCTGATTGATGATTCTCAAAGCGAAAGCCATGCTTATAGCGCACTTAGCCAAGAAGAGATAAATCGCCTTTATGAAAATGAAATGGTTGACGCACCCAATTGGGTTAAAGGTGATTATCCTGAATGGTTAGATAATGATTTAGCGCGAATTTTTGGAGAAAAGCGGCAAATCCAGCTCGCGGCAATGGCGCAGCCTGCACCTTTGGATTTACGCGTGAATATTGCAATTACTGATGTTGATAGCGTGATGGCGCAGATTTTAACTTCGCCAAAGTTGAAAACCGAGCCAACAAAGACCCAGTTATCGCCATGGGGCATTCGTATTCCGTGGTCAGTTGGAAAGAATTTTCCATTTAATATTGAGCCTTCATTCCTAAAGGGTGAATTTGAAGTTCAAGACGAAGCTAGCCAATTGGTTGCCCTTATGACAGGCGCAAAAGCTGGTATGGAAATTGGTGATGTATGCGCAGGCGGCGGCGGAAAAACCCTTGCCTTGGCCGCAATGTGCGCAAATAATTGCAACATAATTGCCTATGACACAGACGCAAACCGAATAGCACCAATTCATGAGAGATTGCGGCGCGCAGGGGTCAATTGCGTGGACGTGCGCACCCAACGCAAAGGCGCGCCCGCATTGGCGGATTTATCAAGCAAAATGGATATTGTCCTTGTGGACGCGCCATGCACTGGATCGGGCACATGGCGTAGAGCGCCAGACACAAAATGGCGATTAACGCCGCAAAATATCGAAAAGCGCCAAAAGGACCAACAAGAGGCACTGATGCTTGGTGCGCAATTGGTGAAAATTGGCGGCCATTTATTCTATGCGACTTGCTCGATTCTACCCCAAGAAAATGACGATAGCATAGAGTTGTTTTTACAAGCTAATGGCGAGTTTCAATCAAAAGACATAGCGGAGCATTTAAATGCACTCGGCCTTGAATATTTATTAGAACATACGATTAAAACCAAATATGGGATTCAATTTACCCCATTGACCTCTGGCACAGATGGCTTTTATTTTGCGGCTTTGGAGCGAAAAAGTGCCTAGTTTGTCTGTTTCAAATGCTGGGAAATTGTTTGCGAAAGGCTTGGTTTTTATCGCATTAATTGCTTCAGCAAGCTGTCAAACCATAAAAGATGAGAACTCAAAGCCAAGAATAATGGCCAGCGCTAAATATGTTGCAATGGGTTCTTCATTTGCCGCAGGTCCAGGCGTCGGGCAAAAGGATTCAAAGGCACATCCAAATTGCGGCCAATCAACGAGTAATTACCCAAAATTATTGGCGGCACGGCTTGGATTGAAATTGACAGATGTAACTTGCGGCGGCGCAACAAGCGATAATGTTTTGAAAATTGCACAGCATATTGGCCTATTGCCGCAAATCGAAAATATAACGCCCGATACTGCCCTTGTAACTCTAACAATCGGCGGCAATGATTTAAAATTGGCGCGCGATTTGGCTATTACTTCATGCAATAACATTCGAATTCGCCATAATGATAACAATTTCCATTGTAATTCAAAACCTTTGCCGCCACCCGAAGAAGCTTTCCAAGTTTTGGCAAGCAATCTTGATAAAATCGCTAAAGAGGCCAAAAGGCGGGCACCCAATGCACGCATAATATTCCTTGATTATCAGGCGATTTTGCCAGAAACTGGTAATTGCGAAAAAGTCTATTTAAGCGACGAAGAATTAGCGGATTTGCGCGCGCG
Organism: uncultured Caulobacteraceae bacterium; assembly: GCA_964442095.1. Classification (GTDB taxonomy): domain Bacteria; phylum Pseudomonadota; class Alphaproteobacteria; order Caulobacterales; family Aquidulcibacteraceae; genus Pseudaquidulcibacter. The sequence goes on from CAYTWK010000026.1 coordinate 4,232, forward strand.
CCAATTTCGCTATGCGCAAATTGTGAAGCGTGCCGCAAGTCAAAATAATATTGAATTCTTCTCAGCCTATGAAGCCACCAGAGGCCATGACGCATGTTCTGACTTGCCATTCATGGCGGGTGCAATATCGATTGGCACTGGCGCATGGACTGTCCCCAATTTTCACACCACTCAAGAAGGCATGACGGCAATAGCTAATGGCCTTGAAAAGCATTTAATCGAGCGCTAAAGCGGCGCAAACCAATCGGAGAACCAAATGACTACGCCCAATCACGAAATCGTCTTAATTGTGGATTTTGGTTCCCAAGTAACCCAATTGATTGCGCGCCGCGTCCGCGAGGCTGGGGTTTATTGTGAAGTTCATCCATATAATCGCGCCGATGCTTTCCTTCGAAACAATAAACCAAAAGCAATTATTTTTTCAGGTGGGCCGGATTCAGTCCTGCGCGAAAATAGCCCGCGTGCACCGCAGTCTGCCTTTGACGCGGGAGTTCCAATTCTCGGGATTTGTTATGGTCAACAGACATTAGTTACCCAATTGGGCGGCACCGTCGAGGGTGGCCATGCCGCAGAATTTGGCCGCGCAGATCTAGAAGTTATCAAGCCAAGCCCGCTTTATGATGGCGTTTGGGATGTTGGCGGTAAATATACGGTTTGGATGTCGCATGGTGACCGCGTTACTAAATTACCAGAAGGTTTTGAAGTGCTCGCCTATAGCGAAAACGCGCCATTTGCGATTGCCGCGAATGAAAAAGCAAAACAATATACATTCATGTTCCACCCCGAAGTTGTCCATACCCCAGACGGCGCGGCCTTAATCAAAAATTTCCTTACAAAAATCGCAGGGTGTCATAATGATTGGACTATGGCGTCATTTCGCGCCGAAGCCATAGCTAAAATCCGCGAGCAAGTTGGCGATAAACGCGTTATTTGTGGGCTCTCTGGCGGTGTTGATAGTTCGGTTGCCGCTGTGCTTATCCATGAAGCAATTGGCTCTCAATTGACATGTGTGTTTGTCGATCACGGCCTAATGCGGGCAGGGGAGGCCGAACAAGTAGTCGATTTATTCCGCAATCATTATAATATTCCGCTTATCCATGCCGATGAATCAGAGCGCTTTTTAGGAGCTTTAGCAGGAGTTACCGATCCCGAAATAAAGCGCAAGACGATTGGCAAGCTTTTTATAGATGTATTCGAAGACAAAGCCAAAACCATTGGCGGCGCAGACTTTTTGGCCCAAGGCACTTTATACCCCGATGTTATCGAAAGTGTATCATTTGATGGCGGCCCATCTGTGACGATTAAAAGCCACCATAATGTTGGCGGCCTACCAGAGCGCATGAATATGAAGCTCCTTGAGCCTTTACGCGATTTATTCAAAGACGAGGTGAGGGCACTTGGTGAAGAACTAGGTCTTAATCATCAATTCGTTTCACGCCATCCATTCCCGGGTCCTGGGCTTGCTATTAGAATCCCCGGTGAAGTAACCAAGGAAAAGTGCGAAATATTGCGCAAGGCCGATGTTATTTACCTCGAGGAAATTCGCAATGCTGGTCTTTATGATAAAATATGGCAAGCTTTTACCGTTCTTTTGCCGGTGCGCAGTGTTGGTGTAATGGGCGATGGCCGCACCTATGATTTTGTGTGTGCGCTTCGTGCGGTAAACTCTACGGACGGTATGACGGCCGATTTCTATCCCTTTGATATGGCATTTCTGGCCCGCGTTTCAACGAGGATTGTAAACGAAGTCAAAGGCATAAACCGCGTTACTTATGATATAACCAGCAAACCACCAGGGACTATTGAGTGGGAATAGATTATCAAATTGCCGCGCTCACTTTGTTCGCTTAGCAATTTGGTAAAAGCGGAAAAGAAAAATGAAAAAGCGTCGTTTTCCATTTTTCTTTGCATTATTCTTGTCTAACTGAAATTACATTCAAGCAGGACATAAAGTTTCAATGTTGTTTAAATAAATTATGCCCCTTCAATATCCTTCATTGCGCTTTGGATATAGTTTTGTTCACCCATTAATTTGATTAGGCCCAATTGGGTTTCAAGGAAATCAATATGGTGTTCTGTGTCATTTAAGATGTTTTGAACCATATCGCGGCTAACAAAATCACGTGCGGCTTCGCATTCGGATACTACTTCAACCAGCTTTGCATGAGCGCCCAATTCAAGATTATAGTCACATTCGAGACATTCTTTTAAATTCTCGCCAATTTTCATTTTGTGAAGGTCTTGAAGATTGGGCAGACCATCTAGAAATAAAATCCGCTTTATTAAGAGATCTGCATGCCCCATTTCTTCAATGGATTCCTTATATACAATCTGGCCGAGAGTTGTCATGCCCCAATTCTCAATCATGCGGGCATGAAGAAAATATTGGTTTATCGCCGTAAGTTCATTAGTAAGAACTTGATTTAATAGTTTTATTATCTTTGCATTGCCCTTCATCACGGCCTCCTAACCTCAAGTATTATGACGCAAGTCTGCGCTCTTTGAAAGGCCTTTTAGATATTAATGCATCAATTTCACACTTGCACTTGCCGCATTGCATTTTGCATCCATTGGCAAGATATACTTCTGCTGCTGACTTTGCGCCGCGTTCGATTGCCGCTTTGACCGCACTTTCATTTATTCCGTTGCAATTGCAAATATACATACGCACTCCACATTCTGCGTCGATATATCATTAATGCGAATGAATTGCAATATCGTTAACGTGCAGAATTATTGTAACGCCGCGCCAGCCATGCGCAAACCATCAATTGCAAAGGGTGATACAACATTAAAGGTAATATTATTATGCCAATATTGGGATTCTGCGCAAATAAGACAGTCGCGATTGGCACGCCATTGGCAAGACTTTTGGTGGCACCAACGAAAATAACCGAGATTTTATCCTCGCTGCTTAGGCCGAATAGGTTCGATAGCAATTCGCCAACAAATAGCGATGCAATCAAAAGTATCACTACCAATAGGCTGATGATAATCAAAGAGGTGACTGTAGTTTGGCTAAAAATTCCTGCGCTATTGGAATCGCAAAAGGCCGAAAAGACGATTATTATTATTATTCCGCGATCAAGATTTGCAATTATCTGCTTTCTTTTCTCTAAAATGCTTTTGATTAGTGGCCTGAAAACCTGCCCAATAAATAGCGGCAATAGGATTAGTTTCATGATTTCGATAATTGCCGATAGGGCATCAATTTGATTGCTATGGGCATAAAAAATCGCAATTATTAATGGTGTTATGAAAATACCTATAATTCCTGATATAGTCGCACTAAAAATGGTTCCAGCAGTGTTGCCTCCAGCCATATTAGTTAGAACAATTGACGAAGATATTGTCGATGAGATTGCCGATAAAAATACAATCCCCAATCTTTGGCTTTGCGATAAGAAGCCTTCACAAATATAATATAGAATTATGCCAAGCAGAGGAAATATAATAAATACAATAGCTTGCGATGTAATGTGAAGTTTGTAGGAATATAGTCCGGTCTTAATTTGCGCTATTGATAATTTTGCCCCATGCAAAAAGAAAATTACAAAAATTCCCCATTTCGCGAATGCATCAAGATGTAATGGCCCATCTTTTGCGCCAATATTTGGATACACAAACGAAAGGGTTATTGCGCCAAAAAGCGAAACCAAAAACCAATCTATTTGAATTCGTGCCAATATTAAGAACGCCTTTTATGGCCAGGACGACATTTTATCTATCTAACGAGAAACTATAGAGCAACGACCGCCAGATCGCGTAACCGCTCTGCACGCCGATTCTGCAGCATTAATCCCAAGTCCAGATACACGCGCGCGAAACCATGTAGATCCGCTTTGTGTGAAAGTTGTAACCTGCTTATTTGCAAATGACGGGAAATGGCGCGCCATGCTAGCAAGTGCTGCTTGGGCATCATTCTTTTCTTTAAAAGCACCAATTTGGATTGTTACATTCCCGCGTTGATTAGCCAGCGCGAGTTGACGATCACGTTCTTGCTTTTCGGCTTTAGCGCGAGCTTCTCGGGCTTCGGCTTCGGCCAATTGAATCCTCTGGCGCTCTCGTCTTTCTTCTGCACGTCGTTGAATTTCGGCCTGTCTGCGCGCCTCGATTTGTCTTTGGCGCAATTGGGCCTGACGCTCAGTTTCCTCTTTTGCCTCGGCAAGTTCGATTGCATTTATACGCTCATTTTCGCGCGCGGCGGCTTCTTGGCGCATTGTTTCGACTATATCTATGGCTTCATTACTAACGAACTGGAAATTCTGGACATTAATTGCCGTATTTTCATTGCGCGGAACGCTGAAAATAGCTGCAAAATTGGTTTCTTTTGGCTCAGGATTTACGACAAAATCAGGCAATGCCTCCGTTTGAGGCGCGACTGCTAAACTTGCCATTTGAGTGGCAATTGGAACAGATGCTGGCTTTGGACTAGGTGCATTAACAACTTTAACAGCAAAAGCCTGCGGTGTCGCTCGCGTATTATTGCTCACGCTAGCGCTAGCTACGGGCGTGCTATTTGCACCTGGAGATGCAGGAGTGCGCCAAACAAAGCCGCTATTTCCCCGTGTCTCGCTTGTGTTTGAAGCTAAAGATAGATTAGGATTTCTGCCGGTTGTATATTCTTGGGCATGGGTTCCTAGAGCGAAAGCATCAACTTCATCGCGTTCATCGGATTTATTCTCATTAAAATCCACCAAGCCATTTGAACCCATGCGCACTATTCCAAAAGATTCAAAGGCATTATCCACAAGGCTAATCACTCTATCATCGCGTATATGCCGATTTGCGCCGCCCATTACCACCGTGACGATTCTACGACCACCACGTGTCGCGGTTGCCGCAAGATTAAAGCCTGATGCACCAATATAGCCGGTCTTTAATCCGTCAATGCCATCAATTTTACCAACTAAATGGTTGTGGTTGGTTATTGTTTGGCCGTTATACTCAAAGGATTGACGCGAAAACCAATGAAACTGGCGCGGAAAGTCGCGCCTTATTGCAATTGCCAATTTTGCAAGGTCTTCGGCGGTTGTATATTGGTTTGGGTTAGGTAGCCCGCTTGCATTCATGAAATTGGTTGAGTTCATTCCCAATTCACGCGCTTTTGCTGTCATCATTTGCGCGAATTGTCTTTCGCTCCCACCAAGGAATTCAGCTACCGCTGTTGCGCTATCATTTGCAGAGCGAAGCGCCAAAGAAAGGATCGCGGTTTCAACACTGATAGAATCGCCAGCTCTAACGCCCAAATCTGTGCGCGGTTGGCGATCGGCATTGCGCGAAAAAACGATTCTGTCATCAAGGCCGACGCGGCCAGATTCTATTGCATCAAACAATAGATATAAAGTCATGACTTTTGTGATAGAGGCCGGATATCGGCGAGCAGTTGCATTATCCTCATAAAGTATATTGCCAGTATCAGCATCGACAACGATTTCGGCGGATCTATCCGCCCTTTGCCTTGGCTTGGAATCCGCGGTGCTTGGGGTAAAGCAAACTGCGATTAGACCGGTCAATAAAGAGGTTGCAAATAGAGATTTGCTAATTCCGAAAATGGTTCTTGGTTTGATAAGAGAACTCATTTATTTCCTATCTTTAGTTGAGCAATGAATAATTCAAAGCTAAATGGCTAACAATGGGATTCCAAAAGCGAACCCTTATTTAACCGCAAAATGCTTTATTACAAATTAATGAAGCATTAAAAATTTGCCTTATGGTTAAAAATCCGTCTATGCCTTTATTGTTTATCACTATGCATTTTTGCATAAGTCTTTGTAATCATTTAATTTTATTTTTTCGCTTTGGGAATGGAATTTTTCTGCAGATTAATCCATTCAAGGGCCAATCGAAGGCGCAGCTATTGGACACACATAATGGACGCAACATTGTTGCCAATAATGGACATAAATGGTGCGAATGGAATTTGATAGGTATATCGGGTGAAAGATTGAACCATATATGCCGCGCCGGGGCCAAGGGCTCATGCTAAAAGTTTTCGTAAAACCGCTTCAAGAAAGTTTTTGTCATAATAAAACCATAGTCCTGAGTGAAGCGCGAAGCGCCGAAGGTGGGACTTTGAATGCGTTGGTGGGTCCTGTAGGACTCGAACCTACGACCAGACCGTTATGAGCGGCCGGCTCTAACCAACTGAGCTAAGGACCCATTTCGCATTTGATTTTGTCGCATTTAATTTTGACTTTTGCGAAAAAGAAAAATGCCTTTAGCAGATTTTTTGCCTTAATAAAGACAATTTACCGCTCTTTTTTTGTCTTATTGCATTTATATGCGGTTCATATAATAAATAATAGAATGTCCTTTTTGGCGATTTTGCCTATAATTGAGGAAAAAACATGAAAAAGTCATATAAAGCAGCTTCTATAATCCTTGGACTAGCGGCCTTAGTTGGCGCAAATAATGTGTCGGCTCAAAACGCAGCTTGCTGCAATCAATCGAGCCCAAGTGTATTGAATATCAATGCAAGTGCCGACTTAAAGCAAGCCCCAGATATTGCAATAATATCGGCAGGTGTGATTACACAATCGCGAAATGCAAAAACTGCTATGGCTGATAATGCCAATAAAATGGCCGCTGCATTTGCGGCAATTAAGGCAGCTGGAATTGCTGACAAAGACATGCAAACTTCTGGCATTAATCTTCAACCTCAATATGTCTATGAAGAAAACAAGCCGCCAAGAATAACTGGCTATCAAGCGTCTAATAATTTAACTATTCGCGTTCGTCAGATGGATAAAGTTGGCACTGTGCTCGATGCTGTAGTTGCGCAAGGCATAAATCAAATTTCGGGCCCGAATTTTAGCATTGATAACCCAGATGCAGCACTAGATAAAGCGCGTGAAGAAGCGATGCTTACGGCAATGCGGCGTGCAAATATTTATGCTCGCGCATCTGGAATGAAGATCAAAAGAGTTATTAGCATAAATGAATCCGGTGGATATCAACCACCCCAACCAATGCCGATGATGATGGCAAAAAGCGCAATGATGGCCGATGCAGCAACGCCCGTGGCTGGAGGTGAAGTTACAATGTCTATAAATCTAAGCGTCCAATTCGAGCTGGAAAAATAGGCTATTAAACAATTTTAATTTGCCTTTTCTCTGCGTAAAGTCTTGAAAACAAGTATTGCAATACTTTGATATGTCTCATTGTAATGTGAGAAATGGGTAAATGAACGGAAAAATTGGAATGTTTTTAAAAATGGGATTGGCCGCCGCGCTCGGCGGTGCGGCGGTTTTGGGCGCGCCATATGTAATCAATCAGTCAGATGGTGCCAAGAATGAATTACAATTGGCACAAACGGCGCCCAAAATTGCGCCAGAACCAGCCAGAACCGTTCCGGCTTCAAAGACCGAAGCAATTTCTTCATATGCGCCCGTAGTTCGCAAGGCTTCCGGTGCTGTGGTCAATGTCTATGCGCGTTCTATCCAAAAGGGCAGGGTAGCGATAGATCCTTTTTGGGGTGCCTTCCGTATTCCTGACCGCGCTTCGCAATCCCAAGGATCTGGCGTAATTGTTCGCGATAATGGTATTATTGTGACCAATAATCACGTTGTTGCAAATGCGACAGAATTGGTGGTTGTGCTTGGGGATAGGCGCGAATTTCCTGCGAAAGTTATTACGACAGACCAAAGAACAGATTTGGCGGTTCTTAAAATTGATACTGGTGGTCAGAAGCTGCCATTTTTGAATTATGCCGATACAAATGCCGCCGAAGTTGGCGACCAAGTTCTTGCCATTGGTAATCCGTTTGGCGTTGGGCAGACTGTAACCTCTGGCATTATTTCGGCGCTCGCGCGGACTGATGTTGGTATTACAGATTATTCTTTCTTTATCCAAACTGATGCCTCGATTAACCCAGGAAATTCGGGTGGTGCTTTGGTTGATATGCGCGGCAATTTAGTTGGCATTAATACGGCGATATTCTCGGGCTCAGGATCTTCAGCAGGGGTTGGTTTTGCTATTCCTGCTGAAATGGTCAAACGTGTTGTTGATGGCGCGGTTTCAGTGGGTAGAGTGGTTCGCACATGGTCAGGTGTTCGCGGGCAAAGCGTTACCAACGATTTGGCCAATACTATGCAATTGCCGCGGCCAACGGGTGTAATTGTAACTGAGGTTTATCCAAATACTGCGGCTGCCAAAGCAGGCCTTAAACGTGGTGATGTTATTATCGGCCTTTCAGGGGTCGATGTAGTCGATGAAAGCGGTTTGAAATATTTGGCGGCTACAAAATCGCCAGGTGAAAATATTGTATTCGAATATTATCGCGGCGGCCGTAAATTGACTGGCAATGGTGCAGCAACAATCCCGCCGGGCGATGGCAGCGCACCCAAACAATTAAGCGGCAGAACTTCATTCGCAGGTCTTTCTGTTGCCACCTTAAGCCCTGCTTTAGCTGATGAAAAAGGATTAGATCCATTTGCTAAAGGTCTTATCGTAACTGCAGTCGCTCAGGCTAGCCTTGCGGAACGTTCAGGATTTCAAATTGGTGATTTAATTCTAGAAGTGAATAATGAGCCAATTGATTCAATTGCGGCACTTGAGCGTAAACTCGGCACCGGTCAGCCAGCGCCAGTTACAATTGTTAGGGGCGGGAATTCTATAACTGCAAGACTAATATTGTGAGTGATTTATTCTCAGATTTGGGTTCTAAACATTCAAGCGTAGAAAGCACTCTTGAAGAAGCGCGGCCCTTAGCTGAGATATTGCGCCCGAGAGATTTATCGCAAGTATTGGGGCAAAATCATCTTTTGGGGCCGGATGGGCCAATAGGGAGAATGCTCAAGTCGGGCAAATTATCCTCTATGATTTTATGGGGGCCGCCGGGTGTTGGGAAAACAACAATTGCGCGCTTATTGGCCGAAGCAGTAGGGCTAGAATTTGAGCAATTATCAGCAATTTTTTCGGGCGTTTCTGATTTAAAAAAGGTTTTTGAAAAAGCAAAGACCTTGCAAAAAATGGGCAAACAAACTTTATTGTTTGTTGATGAAATCCATCGTTTTAACCGTGCCCAACAAGATGGATTTTTACCCTATATTGAAAGCGGTTTGATAACTTTAGTCGGCGCAACCACCGAAAATCCTTCATTCGAGCTAAATGGCGCACTTTTATCGCGCGCGCGTGTCTTTGTCTTGAAGCAATTAGATGAAAATGCAATGCTCGAATTAATTGCGCGAGCAAGTGCGCATTATAAGGATAAGCTAGGTTTTAGTGATGATGCTATTGCTGCATTGATAAAAATTTGCGATGGTGACGGGCGCTTTTTGCTAAATTTATTGGGTGAAATATTTGCGGATTCGAAAAATGAAACGCAAATCAATAGCGAAGATATCGCCAATTTTGCCCAGCGCAAAGCACCAATTTATGATAAAAATCGTGAAGAGCATTATAATATAATATCTGCGCTCCATAAGTCGGTTCGGGCTTCGGACCCCGATGCCGCACTCTATTGGCTTGCGCGCATGCTGCAAGGTGGTGAAGATCCAATGTTTATTGCGCGAAGGCTTATTAGGATGGCCTCCGAGGATATTGGCCTCGCCGAGCCTAATGCTTTAGCGGTTACGATTGCTGCTAAAGAAGCCTATCATATGCTAGGGACACCAGAGGGTGAACTGGCATTAGCGCAGGCTGTCGTCCATTTAGCGTGCGCTCCAAAATCGAATTCGGTTTATTCGGCATTTAAGGGAGCACAAAACCTCGCAATTGATACCCAAAATCTAATGCCGCCAAAGCATTTCCTTAATGCGCCCACCAAATTGATGGGTGAACTTGGCTATGGAAGTGGCTATAAATATGACCATGACATAGAGGGCGGCGTTTCTGGTCTTTCGGGTTTTCCTGACGAAATGGATATGCAAAACCTCTATATACCAAAGGAAAATGGCGCAGAAGCAAGGATAATTCCAAAGCTTGAGGCATGGCGAAAATTAAGGGAAACCAAGCGCTAGATCGCACTATTTAGCGGGGCAAGGGCTAGTCTTCGAACTTGTATCGGGTCCCCATGATCTGAAGCCGCGTGTATCAATATGGATTAGGCCAACGCCATAAAAGCCCATTCCAACCCTATTTTGGCGGCCATATTTACGAAATATATCGCACATTTTACGCTCTATCTTAGCGGGGTCAATTTCATTCATCGGCACAATATCAATTGCTGTATTGGCTGGGTGGACCGGCGATTTAGATCCGCATTCTCTATTTGCTTCTAGGTTGCGATAGCCATGATAAATCCGAACTTTGCCAATTTCGGGCTCAACATAGGCTTTAAACCATTTTAAAGTCGGCACTATATTCGGCCATGTCGATTTTGGTGGCACATCAAAGGCAAGATAGGGCTTTATGGGATTGGACGCGCAACCTTGG
>CAYTWK010000027.1:0-2094 GCA_964442095.1 uncultured Caulobacteraceae bacterium
GTGGGCGACGAAGCAATAGTGACATTTGGCGATATGCAACCGCTTGTTTTGAAAGGTCATCATAGATTATTAATGAGTGCATTCCATTATCGCGGAACCATTCACCCATAGTTGCGCCAGTAAATGGTGCCAAATATTGAAGTGGTGCAGGCTCAGATGCAGTAGCAGCAACGATGATTGAATATTGAAGTGCGCCGCGCTCTTCGAGAGTGTTTACCAATTGCGCAACAGTAGAGCGTTTTTGGCCGATAACAACATATACGCAATATAGTTTTTCAGTCTCAGAAGCATTGCGGTCATGCGCGTCTTTTTGATAAAGAATAGCGTCAATCGCAATAGCAGTTTTACCAGTTTGGCGGTCGCCAATGATAAGCTCGCGCTGACCACGGCCAATTGGGATAAGGCTGTCGATTGATTTAATACCGGTCTGCATTGGCTCATGGACAGATTTACGCGGAATAATGCCTGGGGCTTTAACGTCCACTTTTTGGCGCGATGCGATATCTTTAATCGGGCCTTTACCGTCAATTGGCTCACCCAAAGCGTCAACCACGCGGCCCAAAAGGCCACGGCCAACTGGAACAGACACGATTTCGGCCAAACGCTTTACGCTATCGCCTTCTTTAATGCCGCGGTCTTCACCGAAAATAACCACACCGACATTGTCACGCTCAAGGTTTAGCGCCATACCTTTAATGCCGCCATTAAATTCGACCATTTCACCTGCTTGAACATTATCAAGGCCATGAACACGGGCGATACCGTCACCAACCGAAAGCACAGTGCCGACATCAGAAACTTTAGCTTCTGCGCCAAAATTCTTGATTTGATCTTTTAAAATCGCGGAAATCTCTGCAGCGCGAATATCCATTGCCTAATTACCTTTCAAGCTTAATTTCATATTTTCGAGTTTGGTTTGAATAGAATCATCAAACAAACGCGAGCCAATTTTTACAATAAGGCCACCAATTAATTCTGGTTTGACCTCGGTTTCAATTTCAATTTCGGCCTTAAAAGCACGGCCTAGATTTGACTTTAAATCTTCAATTTGTGCGGCACTTAGCTTTTGTGCGCTAGAAATCTCTGCCTTTATTGCGCCGCGCGCTTTTGCGGCCAAAGCAATATAATGCTCTAGCATTTGCGGCAATTCACCAGCACGGCCATTTTTTGCAACAACTGACAGAAAGTTTTGAGTAGTTTTTACAATTTTTAGCTTTTTGCCAAGGGCGCTAAGGACGCCAATTTTTTCATCAGCAGCATTTAGCGGGCTTTTAAGAGCAGCAATCAGATCGTTACTGACGCTAAATGCGGCCAGAAGGCTTTGGGCATCTTTCTCGATTGATGCAGCCTCTTTTGGATTTTCGGCCAGCTCAAACAAGGTATTGGCATAACGACTTATCGCTTGTGACATATAGAGTTTACTCAATATTTTTGTTTATAAAATTACTAAAGCGCGAAGCTAGGCAGGAAAATTGCTGCAAACGCACATTTATTGTCGCGGCTGTTACCATGACAGGTAATTTGCCGCAACATCATAATTGCATTTGTTTGCACAAATGGACACAAATTCACAAATTTATTTGTATCCTAGATTAAAACTCGCGCCTTTTTGGCGGACTTAACCCTCTTCCTTGCTTCCTAAATCTTCGCTCGCGCTATTTTCTTCATAATCCGATTTGACGATGTTTTGCATAGCGTGCTTTTCCATCACTCGGCGCATGTATGTGTTTAAAGTTTCCACGGTTACAGAGAAAACAACCACGACATATATATAAGTTCTTTCAATATGGAACCCTAGACCATCGGCTACTAGGACAAGGCCGATCATAAATAGGAATACCAATGCAAGCATTTTAGTAGTTGGATTTTTCTCAATAAAGGCGGAAACGGCATTACTTGCAAACATCATTACCAATACGGCAATTACAACTGCGACTACCATTACCGGCAAATGATTGGTCATACCAACGGCGGTCAAAATAGAATCAATCGCAAAAACCACATCGACAATTGCTATTTGCGTTACGACCATCAAAAACATATCACTTTTGGATTTGGGGCCCGCATGTTCGTCAAAAGACTTAGCACGAACCA
>CAYTWK010000027.1:2104-3878 GCA_964442095.1 uncultured Caulobacteraceae bacterium
GATCGAGATCGACGTAGTTGAAACCAAATCGGCGGGCCAGCATGCTCGTCAAATGATTTAGCACGAACCATATCTGAAATCTCAATGGTTGCTTTATATACCAGATATAGGCCACCAAAGCCCAAAATCAAATCGCGCCATGAAAATCCGTGTCCCATAAGCGAGAATACTTCTTTGGTAAGGCCCGCAAGCATGGTTAGCACTGAAAGCAGGGCAATACGCAAAAACATTGCAAGGAAAAGGCCAATTTGGCGCGCCTTCTGGCGAACTTCTATAGGTAGTTTGGAGGCGGCAATGGAAACAAAAATTACATTATCTATACCTAGGACAATCTCGAGAAGTGTAAGAGTTGCAAGCGCAACCCAGCCCTCAATTGTAAACATCCAGCTAAATAATTCTTCCACTTTATTCTCCCGCCCAAATTCACTCTAGATTTCGTATAACCGCCATTTGGGCTATTTTGCAAATAATTCAAGCTTAAAATATGCGTTAGGGCTAGTATTTATCTTTATGGCACGAGAATATAGAGTCTATGGTTGCGATAAAGGCTTAGACAAATGTATTAAATTTCATTATTCAAACTAAAATTAGAAATCAAAATCAAGGAAAAGCAAATGCGCCAAATCGGTCATTTTATAAATGGGTCAATGAAATCAGGCACTTCGGGTAGAGTTCATGATGTCTATGAGCCCATTAGTGGCAATATACAGGCGCAAGTTTCCCTTATTTCAAAATCCGAGCTTGAAGAAGTAATCCTTATTGCAAAAGCAGCGCAGCCGGCTTGGGCGGCTTTAAACCCACAGCGTAGAGCAAGGGTTATGTTTAATTTTAAAGCATTGCTAGAGCGCGATATGGATAGCCTTGCTGCGGCATTATCTTCGGAGCACGGCAAAACAATTATTGATGCTAAGGGCGATATTCAGCGTGGCCTCGAGGTTATTGAGTTTGCTTGCGGCATTCCGCATCTTTTAAAGGGCGAGTTTACCGAAGGCGCTGGCCCAAACATTGACATGTATAATATTCGCCAGCCGTTGGGCGTGGTCGCAGGAATTAGCCCGTTTAATTTTCCGGCCATGATTCCGATGTGGATGTTTGGTATAGCTATAGCATGCGGCAATGCTTTTATAATGAAACCATCGGAAAAATGCCCATCCGTGCCTTTAAAATTGGCCGAATTAATGAAAGAGGCGGGGCTTCCTGATGGAATCCTTAATGTCATAAATGGTGATAAAATTGCGGTTGATACGCTCCTAGAGCATAAAGATATTGCCGCGATTAGTTTTGTTGGCTCATCGGCTGTCGCAGAATATATTTATGCAAAGGCGGCGACTTATGGAAAACGCGTGCAGGCAATGGGCGGCGCAAAAAACCATGCCATTATAATGCCTGATGCTGATTTGGATCAGGCGGTGAACGACCTTATTGGCGCGGGATATGGATCTGCGGGCGAAAGATGCATGGCGATTTCTGTAGCTGTGCCGGTCGGCGAAAAAACGGCTGATGCTTTGGTGAAAAAACTTGTGCCGCGTGTGGAGGCGCTAAAAGTTGGACTTTCAAATGATAAAGCTTCTGATTTTGGGCCATTAATAACCCGCGAACATCGCCAAAGTGTATTGAATTATATTGAAAAAGGCGTTGCCGAAGGCGCAGAATTATTGGTCGATGGGCGAAATCTAAAGCTCCAAGGCTATGAAAATGGGTTTTTCTTAGGCGGAAATTTGTTTGATAAAGTAACCAAAGAAATGGAAACCTATAAAAACGAAATTTTTGGCCC
>CAYTWK010000027.1:3978-14525 GCA_964442095.1 uncultured Caulobacteraceae bacterium
GCTTTTGGCTTGGTTGGTTTAATTTTGTTTTATGCATGGACCAATTGATGGGGCTTTTGGAGCAATATCGCCAAAAAGCGCAATCGGGGCAGATCGAATTTGACCCTGAGCAGGCATCGGCTGCGCAAAAGCTAAGCGTTTTATTAAATCGGCTAAAAGATTGGAAGCCCGGCAAGCCAAAATTCCTATTTGGTCGCCCAGAACCTGCGCCAAAGGGCATTTATTTGACGGGCAAAGTCGGGCGCGGCAAATCTATGTTGATGGATTTGTTTTTTGACAATGTAACCTTAGGGGCCAAGCGGCGGGTTCATTTTCACGAATTTATGGCCGAGGTTCACCATGAAATTAATGTTTGGCGAAACTTAAGCATTGAACAAAGACGAGCATCGGAGAATTTTGTTCGCGGCGCAGGCGATGACCCTATTGCACCGGTGGCCAAAATGATTTCCAAAGAAGCTTGGCTTTTATGTTTTGATGAGTTTCAGGTTACTGACATTACCGATGCAATGATTTTGGGTCGTTTGTTCGATGCACTTTGGGCGCGCCAATGCGTAATAGTTATTACCGCAAATCGCGGCCCGCGCGAACAATATAAAGATGGCATTAACCGCGAATTATTTATGCCTTTCATTGAGCGGCTCGAAGAGGAAATGGATGTTCATAGCCTTGATTCGAAGCGCGATTATCGCCTTGAGAGGAAATCAAGCGAGAGTTCCTATCTTTATCCACTTGGTGGGGAAACAAATAATCGCATCAAAGCTGCATGGCAATATTACACAAATAATGAGCAAAGCCGGCCTATAGAATTGGACATTGACGGGCGCAAATTACAAATTGCAAATACGGCCAATAATTGCGCCAAATTCGATTTCACGGATTTGTGCTCTAATGCTGGTATTGGTCAAACGCCGTTAGGGGCGCATGATTATTTAGAAATAGCAAAAATTTTTGGTGCAATTTTCATCGAAAATGTTCCCAAAATGGGTGCGGCAATGGCAAATGAGGCCACGCGTTTTAGGAATTTGATTGATACTTTATATAATGCGCGAGTTTTGGTTTTCATAAGCGCCGAATGTCCACCCGAAGAATTATATCAAACTGGAATCCAGAGTTTTGAATTTGCGCGCACAATTTCGCGCCTTAATGAGATGAAGTCTGATGATTATATTGAATTTGCTGCTAGTCGGCTATTAAAGCTAAGCGCCAAATAAGAATTATCCAGCAAATCTTTTAAAGGTTCTTGCGCTTACATAGCCGGCGACAATAGCCAGTAAAACGCCCAATATGCCGTGTAATATTCTATGATCGCGGGCAAATTCGAAGATAGCCCGCCCAAGGCCTATTTTACTTACTACGAGGGTTGAAAGAGTTGAATCCACGGGTCTGCCATTGCGAAATACCATGGTTTTGACAGTATAAAGCCCTGGCGGGGTTAAATCTGGCATTTGGATATTGGCGAGGAAAAGCCCACCTTCAAACCATTTAACGCCATTTGGCTCGGTGATATAAAGCTTTTGGGCCTCTCTATGCTTCACATATTCACTTTTAAGATAATTAATTTCTTTTTCCGATAGCTCATTTGCGTGAGAAACTTGTTGGCTTTGAGCAGTTAATTCATAGAGCTTGAGAGTATCGGGTTTTGCAATTTTTTCGAGCGGCCTTGAACTAGCAATTCCAAAAAATGTTGGACTGGCATCAAATTGCGCACGCCTTTGACCAATCCAAAGGCCAAGAAATCGTGTTTTTTGCGAAATCCAAGCTGGTCTATCCGGTCCACGCACCAATACAATGATGTCGGTCGGGGTTGAGTTTGCCAATTGAACTGCGCCAAAAACCGTGATTTTTGCCCCATTGAAACTAGTTGAAACCAATACTTCTTCATCGGTTAGCGCGGCGGCCAATCGCGTCTTTTGCGCCATTGCGTTTTGCGGCAAAGCTAATAATAAAATGATTAGCGCCAAAAGCCGCATCATAGGCCCCCACCAGCCGATGAAGTGCTAAATAGATCTGATGGCTCAAAAAACAATTGTCCGGCAAGTATGATTGCTAATACTGATACAATAGCCCCAAGAAACAAACGAAGCTGTTCGGTCTTTAAACTTTTGCCAAAAATTGTCCCAATTTGTGCGCCAATGACCGCGCCAATAATCAGCATTCCGACTAAAACTAGATCTAAAGTTCCGCCGACGCTTGCCTGCACAAAGGTAGTTGTCGATGACATAATAACAACTTGAAAAATCGAAGTGCCAACAACTAGGCTTGGCGGTAAATTAACAATAAAAATCAAAGCAGGAATTAGCAAAAATCCACCCCCGACACCGAGAATTGCCGAAAGCATGCCAATAATAAAACCAATTATAATTGGTGGAATTATTGAAACAAATAGTTTTGAGCGTGGAAAGCGAATTTTTAGCGGTAATCTATGGCCTATATTGCTTTTTCGCTTTAGATGTAGCTCTGCCTTGTCGATATTGGGATTGCTTGCCCTAATCGCTTCGCTAATCAGGCTATATCCAATGGCCCCAAGGAGTAGAACATATGCAAGCCTAACCACAGGTTCGGCATAACCTATTTTGTTTATAAAGCGAAAAATCATAGCGCCAAAGCCGACCCCTATGACGCCGGCAATCGATACCAAAAGGCCCATTCGCAAATCTATTGCTTTTCGTTCCAATTGGGAAATTAAGCTCGACATTGATGAGGCCGCAGAGACATTAGCGCCAGAAACTACAGCGATTGGGGCAGGTATACCGAATAGCATCAAGAGCGGCGTTAATAAGAAGCCGCCGCCAATTCCAAATAGGCCAGAAATCGCGCCGACTATAGCGCCAATTCCGACCATTAAATATGGATTTACCGCCATTTCGGCGATTGGCAAATAGACTTGCACCGCGCTCCTCATTTATCGATTAGCTAAACTGGCATAATTGCTGCCAATTTTGCTTTGAAAGACTTAAACCATAGCAAAGAGATAGGATTTGACCAATACTAATCTCTCAATTCGCGAATCTATTTGCGCGAATTATGTTTATTCGGGTCCGCCGCTTTCAACTCTAAAGCTTGAGACCCGTCTGTCTTCCTCGTTTTTCGCTGCGGGAGTTAGACGTGATGCCAATTCACTTGCTTTTTTGCTTGCGTCAGAATCGCCATTGCGCCCTGCGACAGAATACCAGAAATATGCCTCACGCTCATTTTTGGGAACGCCGTTTCCTTGTTCCGCCATTGCTGCAAGATTGTATTGGCTATCGGCAAGGCCGCGTTTTGCGGCGCGCCTAAAATTATCCGCAGCTTTGGCCAAATCACGGCCCGGACCTTCATCGACATAATATACGCCTAGATTATGCTGTGCTTCGCGTGAACCTGCGGCTGCGGCACGCTCTGTTAGGCGCCTTGCTCTTGATAAATCACGTGTAACGCCTTCTCCACGTTCATACATTCGCGCCAAGCGGTTGGTAGCTTTAGTGTCCCCGCCATCAGATGCACGAGTTAAAAGAACAATCGCAGCCGAATTGTCGCCCGCTTGAAGCTTTTGCATTGCTTGTTCATATAATTGCCGAGAATTTGCGCCGTTTGCACTCACGCCTGTGCCTGCGTTTGCAGCGCTAGCAATGCGCGGAATCCCAGTATTTGCTTGTGCCGCCTTTGGATTTGGCGTGGCGGCGACGGGCGCTTTTACTGCATTTGGCCTAAGGTTACCTTGTGCAGGATTTACCGCAATAAATTGATTTTTATTGGCAGCATTTGCACTAGGTTTTGCAATTGGCGCCGCTATTGGTGCCGAATTAGTGGTTGGATTTTTCGCTGTTGGCGATGCTATGGCCGCTGGTGTTTTTTTTTGCTCAGCCCCAATATTAGTGTTTGCGCTTGGTGTAGCTGTTATTGGTGTAGAAGAAACTGGCGGATTTGTAGCTTCTGTCGGTGCGGCATGGCCATTGACAGGAGCGCCGGCAGGTGCGGACATATTTGGCGCAGTTTGCGGCGCAGGCGCTATAGGTGCGGCAACAGGTGAGGCAGCGCCATTTTGCAATGCCGCCGGCAGCTCGTTTTGGTTTATTTGTTTGCTATTATTATAGAATTTATAGCCAATTGCTGCGCTCGATAAAACTAGAGCACTAGCAGCCGCAATAGCAACGGGAGTCAAAATTTGGCTTTTCGCCTTTTTGGCCTCTATTGGTTTGCCATTTTCATCATAAATAATATCGGGCTTGCGCGGCTTTTCGGCTTTTGCCGGCTTCTTAATTGGCTTGCGCTCTTTTTTTCTGCGATTATCGTCTTTGTCAAATTCCGCAGCTTCGATTGCGGCGCGGCGCGCGCGGCTTAGGTAATCAGCCTTCTCAATTGGGGCAGAATTATCATCTTCAATTTGTGCTATCCAAGGGTCATTGCTTTGCGCAATAGGAGTGTCTATCTCGAAATCGACAAATTCTCCATTTAATTCGTCATCGCCAAATTCCTCAACTGGGAAATCAGGGGCAAATTCGCTTTGATTTGCTATATCATTGAAATCTTTGCCAAATTCAGAAGAAAAGTCACTTTCTGTTGGTTTTGCTAAATTAACTTCCTCGAACTTAGCAAGCTTTTCTTCGATGGGCTCATCACTTTTAAAGCTGAAATTATCACCAAACTCGCGCTCGTCATCAGAGGCAAGATTTCCAAATGGCTCTAAAGATTTATCGGCTATACCAAAGCCAGTTTCATTCATTATTGGCGCCGCTTCAAAGGATTCAGGGGCGTTATAATTGAATTCGGGTGGCTCGATTTGGGCAATTGAGCTATTGGGATTTTGCGCCTCTAGTCGATCCATTCTGTCTAGAATCTGGTCAAAATTGCGCATTAATGGTTCGGTGGCGGATTTAGCTCTATCTTCTATCGCGAGCATTTCGCGCGTAAGAGCGCCAAATTTCTCGTCAAAGCGCTGATTAAGCCTTTCGTCAGCTTCGGCAATTTTGCGATTAAAATCCTCACTGGCTTCGGTTTGGCGGCGTAAAAGAGTATCGGCAATGGCTTTAACTTCGGTGCCAATTTTATCGATAATGTTTTCTGAACTAGCCTCGAGTTTTTCAAGCCTTGAATTAACTTGCTCAGCAAGAGAATTTATATGCTTGCCTGCATTATTTACAAAGTCAGCTTCGCGGGCTTGCAATTGCTCTAATTGTTCATTGACCGCATGGGTAATTCTGCCAAGCTCGAGCTTCATTGCTGTGGCATTATCGCGCGATCCATTATTTAGATTTTCAACGGCCTTTAATCTATCATCGAGATTATGAACCGTATTCACTAATTGGCCAGATACATTTTCAATTGCCCGCAGAGTTTCGCCTTCGGAAACTAAAAGCCTATCGCCGATTGTGGCTGCGATTTCGGTAAATCTAGCATTAGTTGTCGCATTGGTTTGTTCGATTAAATCGCCGATATTTTCATCTAGGCTGTTGATTTTGGCCTCTAGTTCGGCAAATTTTGCGGCATACTTTTGTAATTCTTGATTGGTATTTTCTAGTGATGGACCATGCTCAACCGCGCTTAGACGTGCCGAAAGCTCTAGCAAGGCCTCCCTTAAAGATTGGTTGGTGTTTTGCGCGCTCGCCTCAGTATCTTTAATCCGCTCAGATAATAAAGATATTCCTTTATCGGTTTGCTCGATTGATGAACTAGCTAATTCTTCAACTCCGCCAAGTCTTGTATTTAACTCGCCAATTTTGGTGTCAAATTTCGAGAATAATTGGCTTGTATTTTGGCTAAGGATTTTTTCAACATCATCAGGTGTTAGACGATTTTGCTTTTCGGCCTCAAATTTTCTTTCTAGGCCGATAGTTTTATTTTCGTTTTCCGCCAATTGACTAGCCATTCTTGCAAGCGAATTTTCTAGATTGCGCAAAGCAAGCAAAGCCCTATCTGTTGGGTCCGATTGCTCTATCCGGCGAAGTCTATCGGCGACATTCTCTTGAGCTTGACGAATATCACTTAGAGATAGGTTTAATTGGCTTAGGGTCTTGTCGGTCCGTCTTTCGCTATCGTCTAGGCGCGAAACCAGATTTTCAAATGCTCTTTGTGAATAGGAATCTGAATTTGGATTGCTTCCGAACGGCGCGTTAAAATTGGCGGCTTCTTGGAAGTTTCGCGGTGCATTATTTACCGCACCAATATTGGCGAGATTTCGGTTTAGATTTTCCATAGCCTGCGCAAGGCGCGAAGTTTCCGCCATTTGTGAGTTCTGATTTTGCATATTTTGATTTAACCCATTTTGATTAGTCGGGTGAAAGCTATTCATATTTGATACTGCCTCTGTTGCGCCAAAATTAGAGGCAAAGTTCAAATTATCGCTTTGATTGGGGAAAGAATCCATAGTGCTTTCAAATGAATGTGTCCCAAATGGGCCATTTTTTGAATTTGCCGCTTGTTTAATTTGATCGGAAATAGAATGACCATTTTCGGCTTCTTCAATAAGATTGTTTATTAATTCGCCAATTGTAACGCCATGTTTACCCGCAAGCTCTTTTGCAGCTTCGCGGTTGCCAGCTTTAATGCCTTTTATGCTCCAAGGATTTTGTTGGCTCATCTATTTCTCTTTAGCGCCAGTATCCGCTCTTGAGGCTTTGCTGGCTTGGTCAAATCTAATAATTAATCTGTGACCAAGAAAACGACTTAAATGCCAAATTTTTCGCGAAGTTAATCGCAATTATACATGGCCAAATAGGATCGAATTCTTCGACCCGTATCTAATGCCTTGATTTCGGTAAAAAGATAGTTAACGCGAATTAACCATAATGTTTAAATACATTATGTTAGGAATACCACATGAAGTGGATTTGCCTAAAGTCTTAATTATAGGGATTGAACTAATTGCGGCAGCTAGAAACCGGACCAGCAGGCACAATTCTAATATAGTTTCCGCGTCTAATGCTATGGGAACTAGTTTCTTCACAACGCCCAGGAACTCTACGAATCCAATGGCCGCTAACGCATACGTTTCCGTCGTTTGACGAATAGCAACGCTCGGCAATATAGCGCCATTTACTATCGCTTGGCATATTAAAACTATAGCCATAGGCATAGGGAACCGCCTCTTGGCCATTAAGTGTATAGTTTGAGGTATTACCGCTATTTGAATTATTATTACGCGGTGCAGGGGCCATACTTGCTTCGGTAACCCTTTGGTAGTTCTGGGCGTTGGTTTGTGCAGGAATTATCATACCAAACCCAATAGCAAGACCTAATACCACTATTTTAGACGCCGATTGAATCGCCAAATTTTCCATACCAAAACCCCTTTTTTGGCCTTGTTAATCAAAAAACAATCGGGTTTCACCCCAATTCTCGTATTTAGCGAAGCATTGATTTCAAATTCCCTTTACAGCAGAGATAAAACTTTCCCTTGACGTTAACGTAAATCTGTGAATATATAGACTATAGCTAGTCTAATCTTGAAAAGGTGCCCAATATGAATGTTGAAAAACTGCATAATGATGGCAAAAAATACTGGACCATCGGCGAAATGTCGCGCGAATTTAAAGTAACGGCGCGGGCTTTACGCTTTTATGAAGACCGCGGCCTCATAGAGCCAATTCGCGAAGGCCTTAATCGGAAATATACGGCGCGTGATAGAGCTCGTCTTTTGCTTGTGCTGCGCGGCAAACGTGTTGGCTTGCCGCTTGATGAAATTCGCGAGCTATTAAATCTCTATGACATGGAGGGCGGGAAGCGTCAGCAAATGGAAATTGCTTTGGGGCGCTTTCGTTCGCAAATTAATGTTCTTGAAAACCAGAAAAATGATATAGAACAAAGTATATTGCAATTAAAAAGTCAAATTGTTCGCGTAGAGCAATTATTAGCAAATCTTGACGACAAAGCGCCGCAACTAAAGACCAGCGCAAAAGCATAATATAGGGAGTGTAAAATGGCTTATAAAGCACCAATCCGTGACATGCAGTTCATTTTTGACGATGTCCTAAATATTGATCAATACCAAGACCTAGAGGGATTTGCCGACGCGACAAAAGAAACCCGCGATCAAATGCTCGAAATGAATGCAAAATTCTGCGAGCAGGTTTTGGCGCCCCTCAATAAAATTGGCGATGAGCATGGCTGTATTCGCTCTGATGATGGTTCGGTTACTACTCCGCCCGGCTTTAAAGAAGCTTATGCGCAATTTGTTGAATTAGGTGGCCCAACTTATGGCGCGGTTCCTGAATTTGGCGGCATGGGCTTGCCCCACGTTTTGACCCTTGCGATGTCGGAAATGGTTTCTTCGGCGAATATGGCATGGGCAATGTATCCAGGCCTCTCGCATGGTGCATATTCGGCAATTTTGGCGCATGGCAGTCAAGAACTAAAAGAAAAATACTTGCCAAAAATGGTATCTGGCGAATGGACTGGCACTATGAACCTAACCGAGCCGCATTGCGGAACCGATTTGGGCATGTTGCGCACCAAAGCCGAACCTAATTCTGATGGGTCATATAATATTAGCGGGCAAAAGATTTTCATCTCCGCCGGTGAGCACGACATGGCCGAAAACATTATTCATTTGGTTTTGGCGCGGATTGTTGGCGCACCCCAAGGCACAAAGGGAATTTCTCTATTTATCGTGCCGAAATTTATCGTGAATGAAGATGGCTCTTTGGGCGCAAGAAACCCAGCAGTTTGCGGTAAAATCGAAGAGAAAATGGGCATTCACGGCAATTCAACTTGCGTTATGAATTATGATTCTGCCAAAGGCTGGCTGGTTGGTGAAGAGGGCAAGGGCCTAAATGCGATGTTTGTTATGATGAATGTTGCGCGTTTGGGTGTGGGTATGCAGGGTCTCACCCAATCTGAAATCGCCTATCAAAATGCGGTTACTTATGCCAAAGATAGAATCCAAGGGCGCTCTTTAACTGGACCAAAAAATCCAGATGGCCCGGCGGATCCAATTATAGTGCACCCCGATGTGCGCCGCATGCTTATGGATGCAAAATCATTCAATGAGGGCGCGCGCGCTTTCTTGCTTTGGACATCATTACATGGCGATTTAATGCACCTTTCGAATGACGAGGCGGCGCGCACCAAAGGCTCCGATTATATGGCGCTTTTAACCCCAATTATAAAAGGCTATATCACCGATATTGGCTTTAAAAATGCGGTTAATGCGCAACAAGTCTATGGCGGCCACGGCTTCATCGAAGAATGGGGCATGAGCCAATATGTTCGTGATGCCCGTATCGCCATGATTTATGAAGGCACAAATGGTGTCCAAGCCCTTGATTTGGTGGGCCGCAAACTTGCGCAAAATGGTGGCCGCGCGGTGCAGGCTTTCTTGGCCGAAGTCGATGGCTTTATTGCTGCCAACAAAGACAATGCCGAACTTGCGCCATTCATTGGGGGTCTTTCTACCTCGAAAGAGCGTGTCCAAGAAGCAACTATGTGGCTAATGCAAAATGCAATGATGAATTTTGACAATGCTGGCGCTGCTTCTACTGATTATATGCATTTATTTGGCATAACTTCTTTGGCCTATATGTGGGCATTAATGGCAAAAGCGGCACTAGCGGGCGATAAATCGGATCCGTTTTATGCCACCAAACTTAAGACTGGCCTTTATTTTGTTGAACGCTTTATTCCAGATGGCGCAGCGCATTTGGCAAAAATCAAAGCTGGCTCAGCAAATTTAATGGCCCTAACCGCTGATGAGTTTTAGAAACTAAATGACCCAGGATTGGTTTGATAGCCCAAATACCAGCCAAAAGCCCCAAATGGGTGGGCTTTTGCGATATGTTTGGGCGTCAATCTGTTCGGGGACTGGTGCGGGCATGTTGGGCGCGATTGGCCTTGTATTGTATAATTTGTTGTTAGAAAATTTCGGCAATGTAAATCCAAATAGGAGCGTTGAAGATTCGCCGGCTTTGGTGCCATTTATTTTGGTTGTCTTTGGTGGCGGTGGTCTTGGCCTTCTATATGGTGCGCCAGCGGCACTAATATTTGGTGGTCTTGGCATTAGAGTTTCAAGAAAACTGACAAGAAGAATGAGGATCGTTTTTGGTCTTATTTTTGGGGCAATATCTGGCGCAGTACCATACCTCTTGCTTTCTTTAATTGCTGGCGGTGATTTTTCACTTGGATATGAAGAATTACAATATGTTTCATTTTTTTCGCTGATGGGTCTCATCGGCGCGGCAATCTTTATTTTCATTATGCGAAAACATGTCCTGGAGGAACAAACTCAATGAGCGATCATATTGCAAAAATCATTTGGCAGCGCGGCGACCAGGTTTTTTCTGATGGTAAATATGCGCGTAAACATTCCATTAGTTTTGATGGCGGTTTTTCAATTCCGTGTGCGCCGACAACCTCAATAAAGCCGCCTTTGGGCGCGCTCGATGCCACCGACCCCGAAGAGATGTTGGTCGCGGCGGTTTCGTCTTGCCATATGATGTGGTTTTTGGATTTGGCGCGCAAAGCGGGGTTTGTGGTCAATTCTTATGAAGACAATCCTGTTGGTAAAATGGCGCGCCGCGATGATGGCAAAGTTGCAATTGTTTTGGTGACTTTAAACCCAACAATCCACTTTGAAG